>NZ_JABWEF010000015.1:0-208692 GCF_013369445.1 Duganella sp. BJB1802
CACCGCCACCGCCACCGCCGCATGAAATGTCAGCGCTTTCCCATCGCGATAGGATTTTCCCGACAAAAGCTTGATAAAAATCAAAGGGACCGCTTGCGCGCCGGATAAAAATCAAACTTGTTTCGATTTTTCAACCCGCTTCACCATCGCAAAGGAAATGCCCATGAATGTCATCAACGCACTGGACCTGGAACCAATCAAAGTCAAGCTGATGCATAAGGAGTCCGGCGAAGGCTGGTCGCTGGAACGCGCCAACGCCATCGAAACCGAATATCGCCGCTTCCTGTTCCTGATGAAGCAGTTCCCGAACGAACAGACCGCGCCGCTGGTTGACGTCGACACCTTCTGGCACTACCACATCCTGGACACGATGAAATACGCGGTCGACTGCGAAGCGGTGTTCGGCTATTTCCTGCACCACTTCCCGTACATCGGCCTGCGCGGCGAGGACGACCTGGAGGCGCACGAACGCCTGGGCAACCGGATGCAGGAACTGTATGAAGAGACTTTCGGCGAGTCCTACCTGCGCGGCGCGATGCATCAGGACGTGGCCTACTCGGCCGCCCCTGGCGCGACGGCTTACTCGGCCGCGCCCGGCGTCGCCGCCAATACCGCGTACTCGGCCGCCCCGGGCGTTGCCGCCAAGACCGCCTACTCCGCAGCGCCTGGCGTGGCCGCGAAGACCGCATACTCGGCCGCACCTGGCGTCGCCGCCAAGACCGCCTACTCGGCAGCGCCTGGCGTGGCCGCCAACACCGCGTACTCGGCCGCCCCGGGCGCCGGCGCCAAGACCGCCTACTCGGCGGCCCCCGGCGTGACGGCTTACTCGGCAGCTCCCGGCAAGGTCGCGGAAGGCCTGCAGACGGCGGCCGACGCCAACGCCATCATCGAGCAGGCCCGCATCGCCAGCTTCTACAGCGACCGCCCACGCCTGACGCCGTCGGCCTGAGCGCTGGCGTCGCGCGCGGCAAAGCAAACAGGCGGGCTGCTCAAATAAGTGGCATACTGTGGGGATATTTATGGATGACGGGAGATCATCATGGCTGTCAATACCGTAGCTTCCAGTACCGCCGCCGTACAAGCGACGCCGCCCCGCCAGCCTGAGCCGGTGAAGGCGGCGGACAAACCCGCCGAACGCGTCACGCCGCCGGCTCCGCCGGCGCCGCCACAGGTGGCTGCCGCGCCGACCGTCAACACCAGCGGCCAGCGCATCGGCACCACCATCAGCACCTCGGCCTGATTCAGCCGAGACCAGCCCCATAAGACAACGGCGCGTTACCGAGAGGTCCGCGCCGTTTTCTTCGTGGCTATCAGGCAGCCATCAGTTCGCGCAGTTCGCGAATGCTGAAATCGCTGATCTCGTGCATGCGGATCAGGATGGTCGCGCCGATAGGCAGCGTGTTGTGACGGATCTTGCTGATGACCGGTGGCGCTACTTCCAGCGCGCGCGACAGGGCCGCATCGTTTTTCAGTTGCAACTTTTCGATGATGGCGTCCAGCACGCGGTTCGGGTTGTAGGTCGGCGATGCGGTGATTTCTTTGATAGACATAATGTTTTTCAGTAGGTTCTGGCCGTCTTTGGCAAAAAACGACACATGGGTAAAAAAAATTTTTAGCTCTATTACCAATGAAGCACTACAAAACACAGACATTTATGCCGGTTTTTAGTGCTTAGCCGAGATAATACACGTTTACGTTAACGAACGGCTAACTCATCAGACATTTCTGTGAGATTTAGAGAGATTCTACCCCTATTTCTTGTGCTAGGAAGATTTTTGTTACAAGAAAAGGTATAAATATTGGTAAAGTCAGTTGGAACGGCCGATGGCGGCGGCGCGGAAACACCATTCAACGGCCAGTAAAGCGGCCAGTTGGGCGATCGTGCCAGGGAGGAGGATGGAGGACGATGCTGGAAAACCGTTGTCGTACGAATAATAGTGCCAGCCTAGCTGGCGGCGGATCTCGTCGGGGGTGGGCGGAGGGCGGCGGTCGCATTCGCGCTGGTGCATGTAGGCACGGACCTGCTCCTTGCTAGGATGGGAAGTGGCTGTCATACACATGGCTCCTTCGTGAGATAGCTAACAATATCGTATCATGTGCGGACTTGATTGATATGGCTCATACAAATTGCGTTGCCATTTTGGCACAAACACCCCGGAAGTGGCTTGCATAAGTGCAAGTTTCGCCCCGTCTTTACTTGCTTTTACACATGCCCATGACCTACGAAGAATTCCTCGACGAAGTAACCACCCTGCTCCACGAAATCTATGACCTCGACGACGCCGCCGCCATCAAGCTGGTGGTCGACGCCCAGGACGCCGAATATTTCGTCACCCACGACGACGTGCCGGAACTGCGCACGCCGGAGCAGGCCCGCAAGGACGCCGTCGCCCTGTACGAAGCCAAGCAAAACAAGGTGCAGACCCAGAAGAAGCAGCAACAGCGCGTGCAGCAGAAGAAGCGTCCGCCACGCGCCTGATCACCCCTCCAGCAGCTGCGCCACCGTGGCGTAGCGCAAGCGCACGCCCAGTTCGCGCTTGATGCGCCCGTTGCTCAGGCGCCGCGATTCCGACATGAACGACAGCAAGGCCGGCGTCACCACCTGCCGCAGCTCCGCGCGCGGCAGGCGCGGCGGGCGTGGCAACTGGTGGGCGTCCGCCACCGCGTCGAAATACGCCGCCATTTTCATGTCGCTGTCGTCCACCGCGTGATACACACGGTTGGGCAAGCCGCGGAACAGCGCGCGGGCGATGATGGCGGCCAGGTCGTCCGCGTGGATGTGGTTGGTGTACACGTCCTCTTCCTCGACCAGCGCCGGCGTGCCGGCCTGCAGGCGCTTCAGCGGCAGGCGGTCGGCGGCGTAGATGCCCGGCACCCGCAGGATCGACAAGTGGCCGCCGGCGCGGCGCGCCCAGCCGCGCAGCACCTGCTCGGCGTCCACCCGGCGCACGGCGCGCGCGTTGCTCGGCGCCACCGGACGGCTCTCGTCAAACAACAACCCGCCGCAATCGCCGTAGACGCCGGTGGTGCTGACATAAACCAGACGGGCATGCTCAGGTAAAATGGCGGTCAGATTGCGCGTGCGGCGGTCCAGCGCGCCCTCGGCGGGCGGCGGCGCCAGGTGCACGACGCGGCTGGCCAGGCCGGCCAGGCGCCGCAACGTGGCGGGTTGGTCCAGGTCGGCCACCAGCGGCACCGCGCCCAGCGCGCGCAATTCGGCGCAGCGCGACGGCTGGCTGGTCGTGGCGAACACGCGGAAATACGGGCGCAGCAGCGGCAACAGGCGCATGCCGACGTCGCCGCAGCCCACGATCAACAGGCGCGGCAGCTTGAATTTTTGAATAGTAAGTTTTTTCATCTGAAGGATTGTATGACGTTTCAAATCACTGTACAGCCTAGCGGCCATCAATTCAGCTGCGAGGAAGACGAAACCGTGCTGGCCGCGGCCATGCGCGCCGGCGTCGGCCTGCCTTATGGCTGCAAGAACGGCGCCTGCAGTTCCTGCAAGGGCAAAGTGCTGTCCGGCTCGGTCACGCACAAGGCGCACCAGGAACGCGCGCTGACCAAGGACGAGGAAGCGGCCGGCTATTCGCTGTTCTGCTGCGCCACCGCGCAACAAGACCTGGTGATCGAGGTGCGCGAAGTGGCCGGCAGCGACGACTACCCGATCCGCAAGATGCCGTCGCGCGTGGCGACCCTGGAAAAACTGGCGCCGGACGTGGTCGTGATGACGCTGCAACTGCCGGCCAACGAGACGCTCAAGTTCCGCGCCGGCCAGTACATCGAATTCATGCTGCGCGACGGCAAGCGCCGCAGCTACAGCCTGGCCTCGCCGCCGGACCAGGACCAGCCGCTGAGCCTGCACATCCGCCACCTGCCGGGCGGCCTGTTCACCGACCAGGTGTTCAGCACCATGAAGGAACGCGACATCCTGCGCTTCGAAGGCCCGATGGGCACCTTCTTCGTGCGCGAGGACAGCGACAAGCCGATGGTGCTGCTGGCCTCCGGCACCGGCTTCGCGCCGATCAAGGCCATCATCGAGCACCTGCGCGCGCAGGGTTCGGCCCGTCCGATGACCCTGTACTGGGGCGGCCGCCGCCCGCAGGACCTGTACATGGACGCGCTGTGCCGCCAGTGGGAAGCGATCCTGCCGAACTTCACCTATGTGCCGGTGATCTCGTCGGCGCTGCCGGAAGATAACTGGAGCGGCCGCACCGGCTTCGTGCACGCGGCCGTCATGGCCGACCTGCCCGACCTGTCCGGCCACCAGGTGTACGCCTGCGGCGCGCCCATCATGGTCGAATCGGCCAAGCGCGATTTTGTCGCCCAGTGCCAATTGCCGGAAGACGAATTCTACGCCGACGCCTTCACCACCGAAGCCGACATCCACCAGCCCTGAACATCCCCACCGGGAGCGGACAAAGGGGCGGAGCCCCCGGCTCCGCTCCTTGAAAGCGACAATGTCCGACAGCACAGCACCTTCCTCCAACGGCTTCGGCGTCCTGCGCCACCGTAACTTCTCGCTCTACCTCACCGCCCGCACCCTGGCCACCCTGGCCGTCCAGATGCAGAACGTCGCCATCGGCTGGCAGGTGTACGCGCTGACCCACAACCTGTTCGACCTCGGCCTGATCGGCCTGGCGCAGTTCGCGCCCTTCCTGCTGCTGATCCTGATCGCCGGCCACGCCGCCGATCGCTACAACCGCCGCCTGCTGATCGCGCTGGCGATGGGCGCGCAGCTGCTGTGCGGCCTGGCGCTGCTGGCCTTCACGGTCGTCGGACTGAGCGCGGTGTGGCCGGTGTTCGCCGTGCTGGTGCTGTTCGGCAGCGCGCGCGCCTTCATGGGGCCGGCCACGCAGGCCATGCTGGTCAACCTGGTGCCGCCCGAGCGCTTCAGCCAGGCCGTGGCGCTGAGCTCGTCGAGCTTCCATGTCGCCGTCATCCTCGGCCCCACGCTGGGCGGCCTGTTCTACCTGGCCGGCCCGAAAACGGTTTATATGATTTCCTCGGCGCTGCTGCTGGCCGCGGTGATCCTGATGTGCCTGGTCAAATCGGTCAAGCAGCCCAGCAACCGCGAGCCCGCCACCTGGCACACGGTGCTGGAAGGCTTGCGCTTCGTCTGGTCCAAGCCGGTGGTGCTGGGCGCGATCTCGCTCGACCTGTTCGCCGTGCTGTTCGGCGGCGCCACCGCGCTGCTGCCGGCGCTGGCGCACGACGTGCTGCACATCGGCCCGACCGGCCTCGGCCTGCTGCGCACCGCGCCCGGCGCCGGCGCCGCCGTGTGCTCGATCGCGCTGGCCTTCCACCCGATCACGCGCCGGGTTGGCGCGTGGATGCTGGGCGGCGTGGCGGTGTTCGGCGCCGGCACGCTGGTGCTGGGCGCCACCTCCACCTTCCTGGTCGCGCTGACCGCGCTGTTCGTGATGGGTGCCGGCGACATGATCAGCGTCTACGTGCGGCACCTGCTGGTGCAGTACGAAACGCCGGACGCGATACGCGGGCGCGTCAGCGCGGTCAACTCGGTGTTCATCGGCGCCTCGAACGAACTGGGCGAGTTCGAGTCGGGCCTGACCGCCGGCTGGATGGGCCTGACCCGCGCCGTGCTGTTCGGCGGCGCCGCCACGCTGGCCGTGACCGGCATCTGGACCGTGCTGTTCCCCGTCCTGTCGCACATGGACCGCTTCCCCCACGAGGAAAAATCATGACTCTACGCATACGCCTGCCGGGCATCATCCACAGCCGCCCGCACCTGAGCCTGGCGATCGCGCTGGGCGCGATCACCGCCCCGCTGCTGCCGCACGCCTGGCAGCTGACGGCGCGCCTGCTGACGGCGTGGAACGTCACGGTCTGGACCTACCTGCTGTCGATGGCCTGGATGATGGTGCGCGCCGACCAGCACGACATCCGCCGCGCCGCCTGCCGCCAGGACGAAAAGGGACCGGTGATCCTGGCCATGCTGTCGCTGGTGATCATGATCAGCCTGGTGGCCATCATCTCGCAACTGTCGACGCTGAAGGACTCGCGGCCGGCCGACATGGTCTACCACTACGGCTTCGTGGTGCTGACGCTGACCGGCTCGTGGTTCATGATCGGCACCATGTTCTGCTCGCATTACGCCCATCTGTACTACATCAAGAACGACGGCGAAAAGCCGCTGCATTTCCCCGACCAGGAATTGACGCCGAACTACTGGGACTTCCTGTATTTCTCGTTCACCGTCTCGGTGGCGGTGCAGACCTCGGACGTGGCCGTGTGCGGCCGGGCCATGCGCCAGGTGGTGCTGGCGCAGTCGGTGCTGTGCTTCTTCTACAACCTGGCCATCCTCGGGCTGTCGATCAATATTGCCGCTTCGCTCATCAACGGTTAGCGACTTAACGCGAACCTAAGGCGAAAAGGAGTAATATTGAATTGCAGTTCAACAAACAGGAGCAAGCGTATGCAAATCAATATCAATGCCGACAAAACCATCGACCGCCACGCCGGTCTGGATGAACATGTACAAACGGTCGTGAGCAATGCCCTCCACCGCTTCGGCGAACAGATCACCCGCGTCGAAGTGCACCTGAGCGACAACCTGGTGCAGAAATCGGCCGACGGCGACAACCGCTGCCTGATGGAAGCCCGCGTCACCGGGTATCAACCGATCGCCGTCAGCGATCACGCCGCCACGCTGCATCAAGCAATAGGCGGTTCGGCGGAAAAACTCAAGCGCGCCATCGACAGCGCCCTGGGCCGCCTGCATGACAAGGACAAGCGTCAAGCCAACGGCGCCGTGCCGGCTGAAGCCGACGCGGAAGACACCGAATAATTCACATGGGGGCGGGAGCTAGCGCCGTGCCAGCTCCCGCAAATACCTCAGTCCCTGCAGCGCCCGGCTGCCGTACCACGACATCATCTCCCCATCGACCAGCAACACCGGCTTGCCGATCTGTTTTTCCAGCGCGTCCGCGTGCGCTTCCGTGAAGCGGTACGGTTCGCTCGACAGCAACACCCCATCCACTTTCGCCAGCAATTCCGCCGACCACTCGAAGCGCGGATAACGCACCTCGCCCAGGTCCGGCACGCTCCAGCCGATTTCCTCCAGCATGCGCGCGATGTAGGTGTCGCGCGAGATCGTCATCCACGGATCCTGCCAGATGCAGTACAACATGGTCTGCGGGTGGCCCGGCGGCATGGCGCGCAGCAAGGCATATTCCGCCTCGAACGCGGCGCACCAGTCTTCGGCAGCCTGCTCGCGGCAGAACACCCCGCCCATCAGGCGCGCCAGCGCCAGGTTGTCGCGCGGGCGCAGCGGATGGGTGACGACAATGTTGGGAATAAACTCAGCCAGCAGCTCGACGGTCGGCTTTTCGTTCTCGTCGATGTTGACCACCAGATGGGTCGGCGCCAGCTTGCGGATCTTGTCGATGTTCACATCCTTGGTGCCGCCGACCTTGGGGATGGCCCGCACCACATCGGCCGGATGGATGCAGAAGCCGGTGCGCCCCACCAGCTGCGCGGCCAGGCCCAGGTCGCACAGCAGCTCGGTGATCGACGGCACCAGCGAGACGATGCGCGCGTTCGGATCGGGCCGGTGCGTCGCGTCTAGCGCGTCGGTATATTCCATGTTGTTGTCTCAATGTGGGCAATGCGACATTGAAGCATCTGCGGATACAACGTGCAACAACTGCGGGATGAAATTTACACAGGGCACAGTTCAGTTCAGCTATGATTACCGTGCTTGCCCATCAGCATCCTGAAAGACCATTTTGAAACAAATCAGCACATTCGGCGCTTCCCGCTACCAGATCGGCGACCTGCAGTTGCTGCGCAACGCCGATGAAGACGCCACCATCGCCAAGCTGCTCGCGCCCTGCCCCGTCATGCAACTGGAAGCCGACCAGGCGGTCACCGAATCCAACCGCGCCCGCCTGTACATCGTGCTGCGCGGATCCTTGTCGGTCGCCACCGACACCCGCACCGGCATGGCCGACGGCACCGTCAGCAAGATACTGCCGGGCGAAAGCGTGGGCGAACAATCGGTGCTGGACGAGGAAGCCAACCTGTCGAGCATCACCGCGCTGGAGCGGAGCGAAGTGCTGGTGATCGAGGCCGACATCGTCTGGAAACTGATCGACGAATCGAATGTGCTGGCGCGCAACCTGCTGCGGCTGCTGTCCTTCCGCATCCGCGCCGCCAACGCGCAGCTGCGCCGGCGCCAGAAGCTGGGCGAGTTCTACCGCCAGTTGTCGATGATCGACGGCCTGACCGGGCTGTACAACCGCGCCTGGCTCAACGACCTGCTGCCGACCATGGTGGCCACCGCGCAAAGTTCGCACGCGCCGCTGGCGCTGATCATGATCGACCTCGACCACTTCAAGCAATTCAACGACAGCCACGGCCACCTGGCCGGCGACCAGGCCCTGCGCGCCGCCGCGCACGTGCTCAGCAGCGCGCTGCGTCCGACCGATTTCGCGGTGCGCTACGGCGGCGAGGAAATGATGGTGCTGCTGCCGGATACCAGCGACAAGGTCGCCGTCGCGGTGGCCGAGCGCCTGTGCGAACGGATGCAGCAGGCCGTGGTGTTCGCCGACATGCGCGTGCCGCTGCCGCAGATCACCGCGTCGTTCGGCGTGGCGACGCTGCAGCCGGGCCAGGACGAGCAGGCGCTGATCGCGGCCGCCGACGGCGCGCTGTACCGCGCCAAGGACCAGGGCCGCAACCGCGTGGTTCATCACCAGGCGTAGGCCCGAGCCGCCCGCAGCGTGCGGCGTCGGCTCAGCGCGGGGCCGGCTGGCCGGTGCCCAGCTTCAGCGTGGCCGTCACCGCGTAGTGGTCGGACGCATAGCCTTTGCCGTCCTGCCCGTCGATCAGCACCTCGGCCCGCACCACGCTGGCGTCGGGCGGCACCATGATGTAGTCGATGCGGCACTGGTTCTTTTCCTTGCCGAACGCGTGGAAGCTGCCGACGTCGGCGCCGCTGTGCAGCACGCGGTAGCTGTCGCGCAGCGCCAGCGGCGAACCTTCCCGGCCCAGCAGGTGGCGCACCGCCGGTTCCTGCTCGCACGCGTTCAGGTCGCCGGTGAGCACGACCGGGTCGCCCGCATGCTTGCGGGCCGCGATCTGTTTGGCGATCAGCAGTGCCGCGCGCTCGCGCTCCTCAGGCTTCAACGGGAAATGGGTGTTGTAGACATACAGGCCGCGCCCGCTGGCGTGCTCGCGCAGATGCGCCCATGTGGCGATGCGCGGCCACTGCATGCCCCAGTCGTTGGAGCCGACGATCTCCGGCGTGGACGACAGCTGGAACGTGCCCTGGTCGGCCGCGTCGAGATCCCAGCGCGCCTTGCGGTAGAAGATCTGCGTGCCCTCGCCGCCGCCATCGGCTTCGCGCCCGCGTCCGATGCTGGCGTACTCGTCGAGCGCAAGGTTGAGGTCGGCGATCATCGCCGGCACCGCTTCCTGCACGCCCAGGAAATCCGGATGCTGCTGCCGCACCAGCCCGGCCACGCGCGCCTTGCGCGACGCCCAGTCATGCGGCGCCGGATCGACGGGCACCCTGAGATTGAAGGACATCACATCGATCGCCAGCGCCTGCGCGCAGCCGGCGCCGTGGACGCCGAACAAGGCGGCGAGGCAGGCGGAAAGCCGCAACAAGCGGATAGGTGTCTTGCGGCGCAAGGCTGTGGGCATGGGGACTTCCTCTTTCTGGGTGGGTGACAGGTGGGCATCACGGCGCAAGCTCGTGCCGGTACGGGATCGATGGCTGGGCGCCGGCGCGCGTGACGCACAGCGCGCTGGCGCTTTGGCCGAAGGCGGCCGCCTCGTCCAGCGTCAGGCCTTCGCACAGCGCGGTCGCAAGCGCGCCGATGAAGGTGTCGCCGGCCGCCGTGGTGTCGACCGCGCTGACCGCGCGCGCAGGCAGGTGCCGTGGTCCCTGCTCGTCCAGCAGCACCACGCCCTTGTCGCTGAGCGTGATCAGCACGCGGCGCGCGCCGCGTGCCCGCAGCTGCTCGCCGGCCCGGCAGGCGCTGGCCACGTCGGCCACGTCCATCCCGGTCAGCAGGGCCGCCTCGCTTTCGTTGGGCACCAGGATATCGATGAGGGGCCAGAACTGATCGGGCAAGGCCTGCGCGGGCGCGGGGTTGAGCAGCACAGGCACGCCGGCGGCCGCGGCCAGCCGCATGGCCTGCAGCACGGCCGCCAGCGGCACTTCCAGCTGGACGATGAGCAGGGCCGCGCCGGCGATCGCGTCCCCGGCCGCGTCGATATCGGCCGGGCGCAGCATGCCGTTCGCTCCGGCGGCGAGCACGATGCGGTTCTGGCCCCGGTCCTCCACCAGGATCACCGCCACGCCGGTCGCGGCCTCGTCTATCCTGCCGACGTGGCGGATGTCGACGCCGTTGGCAAGCAAGGCCTCGCACAGCGTGTCGCCGTAGCCGTCCCGGCCGGCCTGGCCGACCAGCGCCACCTGGCAGCCGAGACGGGCACAGGCCACGGCCTGGTTGGCGCCCTTGCCGCCCGGCGAGGTCGTGTAGCCGTGGCCTTGCAGCGTTTCGCCGGCCTCCGGCATGCGCGGCATGCGGAACACCAGGTCCATGTTGAGCGAGCCGACCACCACCACCGGTTTGCCGCCAGCGACGGCGGAAGGAACTTTATTCATGCGCCCCCTTTGGCCGCCGGTACGGCGCGGTCGAGGAACGGGTTTTCAACTCGGGGGCCAGCACCACATGGCGCGGCGTGTCGCGATGCGCCTCCACCCGCTCCAGCAGCAGCTCGGCGGCCAGCGTGCCGATGGTCAGCTTGGGCTGCACCACGGTCGACAGCGGCGGCGCCGAATAGGCCGCCAGCTCGATATCATCGAAGCCGACGATGGACAGCTGCTCGGGCACGCGCACGCCGGCCTCGCGCGCGGCCGACAGCGCACCGATGGCCATCAGGTCGTTGCACACGAACACCGCGCTGGGCGGCGGCGCGCAGCGGAGCAGCTCCTGCATCGCCAGGTAGCCGCCGCCCGGCGTGAAGTCGCCGCGCACCAGGTCGCTGTCGAAGCGCTCGACGCCGGCCTCGGCCAGCGCCTGCTTCCAGCCCGCGTTGCGCTGCGAGCTGGGCGACAGGCCCGACGGGCCGCTGATGCAGGCCACGCGCGGATGGCCCAGCTCCAGCAGGTGGCGCGTGGCGATCAGGCCGCCGGCGACGTGATCGACCTCGACCAGGTCGCAGTTCAGGTCGGCCACCGCGCGGTCCAGCAGCACCAGCGGGATCTTCAATTCGCCGATGGTGGCGCGCACCATCTCGTCGCTGCCGGCCACCACCAGGATCAGGCCGTCGACGCGCTTTTCAGCCAGCACCCGGATGTACGAGGCCTGGCGTTCCGGATCGTCGTTGGAATTGCAGATGATGACGTTGTAGCCGGCGGCGTAGCAGCGCTCCTCCACGCCCTGGATGATCTCGGCGAAGTACGGGTTGGAGTTATTCGGTATCACCATGCCGAAGGTGCGCGTGTTGTTGCTCTTCAGGCTGCGGGCGACGGCGCTGGGCACATAGCCCAGCACGCGAACGGCTTCCTCCACGCTTTCGCGCGCCTCCTTGCTGACGAACCGGGTGCCGTTGACGACATGCGAAACGGTCGACACGGACACCCCGGCACGGAGTGCGACATCCTTGATATTGGCCATAGACTGCTGCTCACTTCCCTGCGAATTAATTGATTGGTCGGGCCGGCTCGATGCGGCCGCTGCGGCTACTTGCTGGCGGCTTTTCTCAGACGATAGGTGTCGAGCACGACCGCGAGGATGATCACCACGCCGGTGATCATCTGCCGCACGAAGTCGCCCACCTCGACCAGCACCAGGCCGTTGGCCAGCACGCCGATGATGCAGGCGCCCAGCAGCGTGCCGATGATCGAGCCGCGCCCCCCGGCCAGGCTGGTGCCGCCGATGACGACGGCGGCGATGGCGTTGAGCTCGAAGCCCACGCCCAGGATGGGGCTGGCCACCGTCAGGCGCGTCATGTACAGCACGGCCGCCACGCCGACGGCGGCGCCGCAAATCGTGAAGGCCAGGATCTTATAACGAAAAATATCATGGCCCGCCAGGCGCACGGCTTCTTCGTTGTTGCCTATGGCGTAAATGATACGGCCGAACACGGTGCGCGTGAGCACCACCCAGGCCAGGCCCACCAGCGCCAGCGACACCAGGAACAGCGCCGGCATGCCGGCCACCGTGGCGGTGCCGAACTCGTTGAACAGGTCGGGGAACTCGTAGATGGAGCGGGCGTCGGTCCATTGCAGCGCGGCGCCGCGCGCGACGTACAACATGCCCAGCGTGACGATGAAGGACGGCACGCCCCAGTGGCTCGACACGCTGCCGTTGATCAGCCCGCACACGGCGCCGACCGCGACGCTGGCCGCCACCGCCAGCGCGATGGCGGCGCCGACACTCAGGCTGTCGAGCTTGAGCACGGTGCCGGCCACGACCGCGCACAGCGCCGTCAGCGAGCCGACCGACAAGTCGATGCCGCCGATCAGCACCACGAAGGTCATGCCGACCGCCAGGCAGATATTGATGGCGATCTGCGTGAAGATGTTGCTGACGTTGTCGGCCGTCAGGAACAGCGGCGACAGCAAGGAGAACACGGCGATCAGGATCAGCAGCGCGAAGGCGATGCCCGATTCGCGCAGCAGCCCGCGAAGGCGGGCCGGCAGCAGGCTGGCCGCGCCGGCAGGTGCGGGCGCCGCCGGGATGGCGGTGTCAGACGGTTTCGACATCAGGTTCTCCAGAGTTCATCAGTTCGCTGTAAGCCAGCTCAAGAATGCGGGTTTCGTCAAAGTCGGCGCGCGCCACCTCGCCCGCCACGCCGCCGCGCGACAGCACGATGATGCGGTCGGCGATCTCCATCAGCTCGGCCAGGTCGGACGAGGCGACCACCAGCGCCTTGCCGCTGTCGGCGGCCTCCAGCAGCAGGCGGTGGATCTCGGCGCGCGCCACCACGTCGACGCCACGGGTGGGCTCGTCGAGCAGCAGCACCGCCGGCTCGCGCAACAGCCATTTTCCCAGCACGACCTTCTGCTGGTTGCCGCCGGACAGGGTGCGCGGCGCCTGCTCGATGCCGCTCATCCGCACCTGCAGCGCGCGCGCCATGACCTCGGCGGAGGCCGCCTCGCGCGAGCGTTGCAGCCAGCCGCCACGCGAACAATCGCCGAGCGTGGCCAGCGACAGGTTGGCGCGGATCGGCATGTCCAGCAACAGGCCTTCGTGGCGGCGGTCTTCCGTCACCAGGCAGATGCCCTGCGCGATGGCGTCGGCCGGGCTGCGCACCGTGACGGCCCGGCCGTCGCGCAGCAGCCTGCCGGCCACCATCCGGTCGGCGCCGAAGATGGCGCGCAGGGTTTCGGTGCGGCCGCTGCCGACCAGGCCGGCGATGCCGACGATCTCGCCCTGGTCCACCGCGAAATCGATGGCCTTGCCCGGCGCCTGGCCACGGAAGCGCAAGCCTTCCACGCGCAGGGCCGCCGCCGCGGAGGACGCACCGCTGCGCGTGCGCGCCGGCAGCGCGGGCACGTCGCGCCCGGCCATCAGGTTGACCAGCTTGCGCGGCGTGACGGCGGCGATCGGCTCGGTGCTCACCGTGCGGCCGTTGCGCAGCACGGTCACGCGGTCGCAGACCGCGAACAATTCCTGCAAATGGTGGGACACAAACAGGATGGCCACACCGCTGTCGCGCAGGCGCACGATCAGGTCCAGCAGGCGGGCGCTTTCGCGCGAGGTCAGCGTCGCGGTCGGCTCGTCGAGCACGATGATGCGGCTGGAACCGGACAGCGCCTTGGCGATCTCGATCAACTGGCGCTGCGCGATGCCCAGCGTGTGGACGGTCTGCGTGGGCGAGACGTCCTCCAGCCCGACCAGGCTGAGCAGCTCGGAGGCGCGGCGGTTCAATTCCTTGCGGTCGATCAGGCCCAGGCGCGTGCGCGGCAGCGCCGCGAACTGCAGGTTTTCGGCCACCGTCAGATGCTCCAGCATCAGCAGCTCCTGATGCACGACGCGGATGCCGCTCTGGATGGCGTCGAGCGGACTGCGCGGGCGATACGGCGCGCCGGCAAGCTCCATGGTGCCGCCGTCCGGCGCGGTGGTGCCGCACAGCACCCGGATCAGGCTCGATTTGCCGGCGCCGTTCTCGCCGGCCAGCGCGTGCACACTGCCGGCGTGCAGATCGAGGTCGACGTGGTCGAGCGCGACCACGCCGGGATAGCGCTTGCTGATGCCGCGTATGCGCAGCACGGGGGCGCCGGCCGCGTCGATGGAAGCGTGCATGCCGCTTACTTCAGGTCGGCGGCGGTGACCAGGGCGACCGGCGTCTTCACCCAGCCCTTGAGCGGCACGCCCGACTTGCGCGCCTTCAGGCCGAGGTCGATCGCGTTGGCCGCCATCTCGGCGCCGAACTGGTCCACGGTGGCCAGCATCTTGCCCGACTTGATCAGGGGCCGCACGGCCGGGATGTTGTCGAAGCCGACCACTTTGATCTTGCCGCTCTTGCCGGCCGCGTCGATGGCCTTGACGATGCCGACCGCCATGGAATCGTTGGCCGCCATGACGCCCTTGATGTCGGGATGGGCGGTCAGGATGTTGGTGAACACCTGGTTGGCCTCGTCCGTGCCCCACATGGCGCTGCGCGAAGCGACCAGGTTGAGCTGGTACTGCTTGACCGAGTCCATGAAGCCGGCCTTGCGCTGCCGGCCGTTGTCGGCGCCGGGATTGCCTTCGATGATCACCACCTTGTCGCCGGGCTTGAGCACCTTGCCCAGCGCATCGCCGGCCAGCTTGGCGCCCTCGCGGTTGTCCGGCCCGATGAAGGCGAGGTCCAGCCCGGCCTTCTTCTTGGCGGCCTCGTCCAGGGCGACGTCGATATTGATCACCATGATGCCGGCCTTGAGCGCCTTGGCCGCCGGCGCCACCATCGCGCGCGAGTCTGCCGGCGCGAGGACGATGATGTTCATCTTTTGTATCGTCATGCTCTCGACGGCGACCACCTGGGAATCGACGTCGGTTTCATCCTTCATGCCGACCGCCTTCAGTTCGAAGTCGCCGCGCTTGGCCCGGTAGGCTTGCGCAGTGTCGGCCATGTTCTTGAAGAACTCGTTGGACAGGGATTTCATCACCAGTCCGACGCGCGGCTTGTCCTGCGCCATCGCCGGAGGCAGCGCGAGCAGCGCCGTGGCGACGGCTACAACCATCTTGAATTTGCTGGGTAACACCGGACGTCTCCATCGAATAAAACCATCTGGCCTGCGGGGCGCGCAAAAAGAAAACGTTTGCGCAAACGTTTTTTTACATTATCCACTCGTCGATAAATTGTCAAGAAATTCACGGGCTCCGTTCACCGGGTTGCAACTTTCCCATGTTTATATTGACAACAATAAATAGTTAAGCTACCTTAGCAAACGTTTGCGCAAACGTTTGCTTAGCTATTTCGTGACCGCGACAGGCTGATTCAACCACTACAATTTGACGGAGACTGGCAATGAGCGCAGGCGAAAAGAGCGATCCGAAGTGCATGTGGCGACGTGGCGCGGCTTCCAGGCCGGCGCGCCGCTGGGGCGCCCCGCTGCTGGCGCTGTGCGCGCTGCAATTCGCCCATGCCGCCGAGCCCTTGCCGTTCGCGGTGCGCGAAAGCCAGCTCACCGGTCCGGCGCAGATGGACCTGGGCGAAGTGGACTGGCTGGCCCGCCTGAACAACTGGAAACGCGACACCGCCGGCGCACAACCGGCCTGGCTGGCGGCCATGCAAGCCTGGCGCGCGCAGCACCTGGCCGCGATCGCCTACGACGACGCGCAGTACCGCCGTCCGGAACTGCAATGGACGCAAAAGAATTTCATCCAGACCCAGGCGATGGTGGAAGACCGCTACCTGTACGACCCCATCACCCGGCGCTACACGGTGCAGCGCTTCCTGGACGACCTGAAGCGGCGCTACGGCGGCATCGACAGTGTGCTGCTATGGCCGCTTTATCCGAACATGGGCATCGATCACCGCAACCAGTGGGACCTGCTGCGCGACATGCCCGGCGGCACGGACGCCGTCCGCCAAATGGTGCGGGACTTCCACGACCAGGGCGTGCGCGTGCTGTTCCCAACGCTGCCCTGGGACGCCGGCTCGCGCGATCCGGGCCTGGCGCCGCCCGACGCGACCGCGCGGCTGATGGCCGAGATCGGCGCCGACGGCATCAATGGCGACACCATGAACGGTCTGCCGCAAAGCTACGCCGACGCCGCCGCCCGCACCGGCCACCCGCTGGTGCTGGAGCCGGAACTGTCGTTCAAGGACGACGCCATGCTGGCCACCAACCTGCACAGCTGGGCCTACTGGGACGGGTCGTTCGTGCCGCTGGTGAGCAAGTGGAAATGGCTGGAGCCGCGCCACATGGCGCACGTCAGCGACCGCTGGGCCACCGACCGCAGCAACACCTTCCAGGCGGCGTTCTTCAACGGCGTCGGCGTGCAAAGCTGGGAGAACGTCTGGGGCTGGTGGAACCAGATGACGCCGCGCGACGGCGAGGCCTTGCGCCGCATCTCGACCATCTACCGCGCCGTGCCGGCGCTGCTGGTGAGCGCGCAATGGACGCCGCATGTGCCGACCCTGCACTACGGCATTTACGCCAGCCGCTTCCCCGGCGCCGGCCGCAGCCTTTGGACGCTGGTCAACCGCAACGAGTTCCAGGTCAAGGAAGGCATCCTCAAGCTGGAGCACCGCGCCGGACAGCGCTACCTGGACCTGTGGAACGGCCGCGAACTGCAGCCGCGCATCGAGGATGGCCAGGCCGTGATCGACCTGCCGCTGGAAGCGCGCGGCTACGGCGCGGTGCTGCAGTTCGAGGGCGCCGCCATTCCGTCCGAGCTCGCTCCGCTGCTGGAGACCATGAGCGGCCTGGCGCGCACGCCGCTGCAGGCCTACTCGGCCGACTGGACCTTCCTGCCGCAGAAGATCGTCCCCATCGCCGCCACCGCCCGCGCGGCCGGCGCGCCCGCCGGCATGGTGAGCGTGCCCGCCGGCAGCTTCGACTTCCGCGTGACCGGCATCGAGATCGAAGGCGAGAACCGGCCCGGCATGGACGTGCAATATCCGTGGGAAGACTCGCCGCGCCGCGGCCATTTCCGCCACATGCGGCTGGACGCCTTCCACATCGACCGCTACCCGGTCAGCAATCTCGACTTCAAGCGCTTTATCGATAGCGCAGGCTACCGTCCCGCCGACGCCCACAACTTCCTGCGCCACTGGCAGGGCGGCGCGCCGCGCCCGGCCGAAGCGAACAGCCCGGTCACCTGGGTGTCGATCGAGGACGCCCGCGCCTACTGCCGCGCGGCCGGCAAGCGCCTGCCGCACGAATGGGAATGGCAGTTCGCGGCGCAGGGCAACGACGGCCGCCTCTACCCCTGGGGCAATGAATGGGACGCCGCGCTGGTGCCGGCGCCCTCCTCGGCGCGCGAGCTGCCGCCGCTGCCGCCGGTCGGGCAGCACCCCAAGGGCGCCAGCCCGTTCGGCGTCGAGGACATGGTCGCCACCGTCTGGCAGTGGACCGAGGAGTTCGAGGACGAGCACACCCGCGCGGCGATCCTGCGCGGCGGCAGCTTCTACCAGCCGGCCGGCTCCCACTGGTACTTCCCGCAGGCACGCAAGCTCACCGAGCATGGCAAGTACCTGCTGATGGCGCCGTCCAAGGACCGCGCCGGCGCGCTGGGCTTCCGCTGCGCGCAGGACGCCGGCTGATTCTTTTTTTTCGATCGGGAACTTTTTTATCAACCGCAAATCGACTCATCTTAATGAGCAGCGGTATTTTTTAGGGGACTAATCCACATCAAATTGGAAAGCTTTCCACGACGGACGTGATCGCTGTCTTGATCTGGTCCGGAACTTATCGAACACCTCTTCACCATTCACGGAGTCTGCTTTGCAATCCATTTATTCACAGGACGCCAACCACGGCGGCCAAGGTACTTTCAAGCTCAAGCCCCTCGTCGCGGCCTGCGCCTCCACCCTGCTGTTGTGCGGCGCGGCCGACGCCCAGCAAACGACGCCCGAGGTCGGCGCCGAACCGGCCGCCACCAACACGGTCATCGTCAAGGGCATGCGCCGCAGCCTGGAGGATTCGCTGACCGTCAAGCGCGGCAATTCCTCCATCGTCGAGGCGGTGTCGGCCGAGGATCTGGGCAAGCTGCCCGATTCCAGCATCGCCGAGGCGCTGGCCCGCCTGCCGGGCGTGACCGGCGAGCGCGGCGGCGACGGCAATGTGGACCGGGTGTCGGTGCGCGGCATGTCGCCCGAATTCTCCAGCACCCTGCTCAACGGGCGCGAAATGGTCAGCTCCGGCGAATCGCGCGCCGTCGAGCTGGACCAGTTCCCTTCCGAGCTGATCGGTGGCGCCGTGGTCTACAAGACGCCCGACGCCGCGCTGATCGGCCAGGGCCTGGCCGGCACCATCGACCTGCACACGCGCCGCCCGCTGGCCACGCGCGGCCGCGAAGTGGCGCTCAACCTGCGCGCCGAAAAGAACTCGAACGGCACCCTCATCAAGGATGTGGTCGACCCGATCGGCAACCGCTTCAGCGCCTCCTACATCGACCAGTTCGCCGACAACACCATCGGCGTGGCGCTCGGCCTGGCCCGCCTCGACCGCGGCAGCCAAATCAAGCGCACGCAGACGGCCAACTTCCGCGACCAGATCGGCATCCCCATCGACGGCGCGCCGCCGCAGCAACAGCCGGCCAACGGCTACAACCACGCGCTGCTGCCGCTGTTCTGGGACACCACGGCCAACACCAAGCGCAGCACGCGCACCGGCCTGATGGGTGTGCTGGAGTACAAGCCCAACCGCGACCTGCACAGCACGCTGGACTTCTACTACTCGCGCTTCGACACCAAGGAAGTGGGCACCTTCTTCCGCGAGAACATGTACAACGCCTACGGCGCGGCCGCCAACCGCATCACGCTGAGCAACGTCGGCACGACCCAGGTGGGCCGCAACACCTACGCCACCACCGGCACGGCCGACAACCTGAGCTTCGTGATCGGCAACGCGGAAACGCGCCGGCGCGACAAGATCGCCGCGCTGGGCTGGAACACCGAGCTCAAACTGGCCGACAAGTGGAAGGGCATCGCCGACCTGAGCTACTCGCGCGACGCGCGCGACGAGGAGTACGACGAAATCTACGGCGCGCCGTTCAACAAGGCCATCAACAACTGGCAGCGCAGCGCGTTCAGCTGGAACATTCCGTACGACGGCTCGGCGCAATCGTTCACGCCGGTCGATCCGAACACCTTCAAGAACACCGTCCTCGGCGACGCGCACGGCTACCACACCAGCGATGCGCCGGCCTGGGCGGGCGGCGTGCGTACCCGGCCGCTGACCGACGCGCTCAAGACGCTGCGCCTGAGCGCCAAGCGTGAACTCGACGGTCCGTTCCGCAGCATCGACGTGGGCCTGAACGTCACCAAGCGCGACAAGGTCATCACCAACGGCGACACCCTGCTGCTGCTGGCCTCCGACGGCAAGGGCGGCTACCTGCGCGACGTGCCGGCCGCCGCGATGCGCGACCCGGTCGACATGTCGTGGGCCGGCCTGGGCAATGTGCCGCGCATCAGCGCGCCGGACGTGATCGCCAGCGGCGTGGTGTCGAACAAGGATCTGTTCGGCGGCAAGGTGACCAACGACTACGGCGTGCACGAGCGCATCTCCACCGCGTACGCCAAGCTCGACATCGACACCACGGTGGCCGGCTACGACCTCCACGGCAACCTCGGCATGCAGGCCGTGCACTCGAAGCAGAACTCGGACGGCTTCGAATATCGCGGCAACAACATCACGCCCGATCCGAAGCTGGTGTTCCCGCACACGGGCGGCGCCAGCTACCGCAACTACCTGCCGAGCCTGAACCTGATCGCGGACCTGAAGAACGACTGGGTGCTGCGCTTCGGACTGGCCAAGACGATGGCGCGGCCGAACATGCAGCAGCTGCGCGCGGGCACCAGCACCCCGAGCATCATCGACAAGCCGGGCGACCACTACGGCGAATGGACCGGCGCCTCGGGCGGCAATCCGGAGCTGCGGCCTTGGCTGGCCAACGGCACCGACCTGTCGCTGGAGAAGTACATCGGCAAGCGCAGCTACCTGGCCGCCGCCGCCTTCCACAAGAAGCTGCTGAGCTATGTGTTCGACGGCACCACCGAGCGCGACAACAGCTTCCTGCCGCGGCCGTCGACGCTGCCAGCCGACATCGTGGTCCAGCGCACCGGTTCGTACACGCGGCCGGTCAACGGCAGCGGCGGCGCGCTGCATGGCCTGGAACTGTCCGCCGCGCTGGACGGCGAGTTGATCAGTAAATCGCTGGATGGTTTCGGCGTCATCCTCGGCGCGACCCGCCTGGGCAGCGACCTGCAGGACAAGGCCGGCAACGAGGTCAAACTCGACGGCTTATCCGGCACCGCGTTCAACGCCACCGCCTACTACGAGAAGAACGGCTTCTCGGCGCGCGTGAGCGAACGCTACCGCTCGCCGTTCACGGCCACCTCGACCGACGTGTACCTGCAGAAGTTCATCAGCGCGCACTCCGCCGACCGGGTCGTGGACATGCAACTGGGCTATAACTTCGAGACCGGCCCCTACAAGGGCCTCTCTATCCTCGTCCAGGCCAACAACCTGCTGGACACCCAGGTCACCTACTACAGCAACGTGGGCGGCGGGCCGGATCCGGATCAGCTGCGTCCGCGTTACACCAACCGTTTCGGCCGCCAGTTCCTGATCGGCCTGAACTACAAGATGTAAAACTAAAAACCCCGCTTTCGAGCGGGGTTTTTGTTGGTATCAGGCGTCCTTTGACGGCGCCGGCGCCGGTTGCGCCTTGTGCGCGGCGGCGAAATCGGCGTAGCCCTTCTGCACCAGCTCGTACGTCTTGTCGATATTGCTGGCCACGTCGCCGTTGAGCACCTTCAGTCCGTCGAGCACGCCGCGCGCCTCCTTGAAGCCCTGGTCCACGCCTTTTTTCAACGTCTCCATGAACTTGTTGAGCACGGCATCGCCGTCCTCGCCGGGGTGCTGCTGCTTGAAGGCATCGTAAAACGCGGTCGACAGCGATACAATGCGGCTCGCGGTGCCTTCCGGCGTATTATCCTGCGACACGGCGTTCTGGATGGCGTTGTCGCCGAAATCGTTCTTGAGCGCCTCGTTGATGCCGGTCAGCGCTGTTTTCAGCAGGACCGACAGCGGTTCGTTGGAGGAATTCAGCGATACCGTCAAGGAAGCTTGTACGATAGATACATTGAGCTGCGCCTTGGCCTTGGCCGCGACCGACATGTTGCCGTCGTCCTTGGCAGCGGCCGGAACGCTGGAGGCGGCAGCCGTGCCGCCCGAAGTTGCCGATACTGGAGTCGCCATGATCTAGCTCCTGTTGAGGGATATCCAGTAATTAACGGCACAATAACGAATAACTTGACCGCACCCTATGACCACACAGACCTTTCTCTGGCACGACTATGAAACCTTTGGCGCCCAGGCGCGCCGCGACCGCCCGGCACAATTCGCCGCGATCCGCACCGACGCCGACCTGAACGAGATCGGCGATCCCATCATGCTGTATTGCAAGCCGGCCAATGATTTCCTGCCGGACCCGCAATCGTGCCTGATCACCGGCATCACGCCGCAGCAATGCCTGGAATGGGGCGTGCCCGAGCACAAGTTCGCCGCCACCATCGAGCAGGCCTTCTCCAAGCCGGGCACCATCGGCGTGGGCTACAACACCATCCGCTTCGACGACGAGATCACCCGCTTCATGTTCTGGCGCAACCTGATCGACCCGTACGCGCGCGAGTGGCAGAACCAGTGCGGCCGCTGGGACTTGCTGGACGTGGTACGCATGACCTACGCGCTGCGCCCGGAAGGCATCGAATGGCCGCTGCGCGAGGACGGCAAGCCCAGCTTCAAGCTGGAGCACTTGGCCAAGGCCAACGGTCTGCTGCACGAGGCCGCGCACGATGCGCTGTCGGACGTGCGCGCCACCATCGCGCTGGCGCGCCTGATCAAGCAGAAGCAGCCCAAGCTGTTCGACTTCTGCCTGGCGCTGCACAAGAAGGACCGCGTGGCCGACGAGATCGGCATGCACCTGGCGCCGCAGTTGCGCGCGCCCTTCCTGCACGTGTCGGGCATGTTCCCGGCCGAGCGCGGCTGCATCGCGCTGGTGTGGCCGCTGGCCACGCATCCGACCAACAAGAACGAGGTGATCGTCTGGGATTGCACCTATGATCCGAGCGAGCTGTTCACGCTGGACGCCGACACCATCCGCACCCGCATCTTCAGCCGCGCCGACGCGCTGCCGGAAGGCGTGACGCGCTTGCCGGTCAAGAGCATCCACCTGAACAAGTCGCCGATGCTGGTGTCCAACCTGAAGACGCTGTCGCCGGCGATGGCGGCCAAGTGGGGCATCGACCTGGAGCAAGGCAAGGCCTACGCCGCGCTGGCGGCTGCCGGGCGCAACATGGATGCGATTTGGGAGCAGGTGTTTTATCGTCCCGCCGGCGAGGAGCTGGACGTGGACGAGGACCTGTACAACGGCTTCGTCGGCAAGGAGGACCGCCGCATGCTCGACACGCTGCGTAAGGAAACGCCGGCCAAACTGGCCACGGCGTCGCCGTCGTTCAGCGATCCGCGCCTGCTGGAGCTGCTGTTCCGCTACCGCGCGCGCAACTTCCCCGAGACCCTGTCCGAAGGCGAGATGGAGCATTGGGAACAGCACCGCGCGGCGCGCTTCTACGAAGGCGCGGGCGGTGCGCGCAGCATCGACCAGTTCTTCGGCGAGATCGACCATCTGCAACAGGATGCCGATGAGCGCGCCGAACAGATCCTGGCCGAGCTGTACGAGTACGTGGAGCTGATCGCTCCAGCGCACTAGGCCCGCTTAGGCGCGGTGCCGGTTGATGGCGTCGCGCGTTTCCAGCGCCACACGGCGGGCGGCGGCGGCGAAGTCTTCATTGGCTTGCGGCGCCGCGTACAGGATGGCGCGCGACGAGTTGATCATCATGCCGGTGCCGTCGTAGGTGCGGCCCGACTTGACGGTGGCTTCGATATCGCCGCCCTGCGCGCCGATGCCCGGCACCAGCAGCGGCATGTCGCCGACGATCGCCCTGACCTGCGCCAGTTCCTCCGGGAAGGTGGCGCCCACCACCAGCGCACACTGGCCGTTGGCGTTCCACTTGTCCGCCACCAGGCGCGCCACGTGCTGGTACAGCGGCTTGCCGTCGACGTTGAGGAACTGCAGATCCGAGCCGCCCGCGTTCGAGGTGCGGCACAGGATGATCACGCCGCGGTCGCTCCACTCCATGTACGGCTCCACCGAATCCGAACCCATGTAGGGATTGACGGTCACCGCGTCGGCGCCGTAGCGGTCGTAAGCCTCGCGCGCATACTGGCGCGCGGTGGCGCCGATGTCGCCGCGCTTGGCGTCCAGGATCACCGGCATGTGCGGGTAGTTGTCGCGCACGTAGTGGCAGATTTTTTCCAGCTGGTCTTCCGCGCTCAGCGCCGCGAAGTAGGCGATCTGCGGCTTGAACGAGCACGCCAGGTCGGCGGTCGCGTCGATAATCTCGCGGCAGAAGTGGTAGATGCCTTGCGGGTCGTTCTGGAACTGGGCCGGCAGCTTGGCCATGTCCGGGTCCAGGCCCACGCACAGCAGGGAGTCGTTGGCCGCCCAGGCGGCAGATAATTTGTTGATGAAAGTCACGACGCACCCCTCGAATTTATTGCAAACCCTCTATTGTAACGCGCCCGCACCGGGCTGTTAAAATTTGATCCTCACTCCTTAGAAAGCAAAAACCTATGAAACTCTCGAACAAAGTCGCGATCGTGACCGGCGCCACCCAAGGCATAGGCTTGGCTTGCGCGCAGCGCCTGGTGGCCGAAGGCGCCAAGGTCATGCTGGTCGACATCAAGCCGGAAGGCGCGTCCGCCGCCGCCGCGCTGGGCGAGCAGGCGCGCTTCTTCGCCGCCGACGTCAGCCAGAAATGCGACGTCGACGCGCTGGTGGCCGCCACGCTGGCCGAGTTCGGCCGCATCGACATCCTGATCAACAACGCCGGCGTCACCCACGCGGCCGATTTCCTCGACCTGACCGAGGACGATTTCGACCGCGTGCTGCGCATCAACCTGAAATCCATGTTCCTGTGCGGCCAGGCGGTGGCGCGCGAGATGGTCAAGCAGCGCAGCGGCTGCATCATCAACATGTCCAGCGTGAACGCCGAGCTGGCGATTCCGAACCAGGTGCCGTACGTGGTGTCCAAGGGCGCGATCAACCAGCTGACCAAGGTGATGTCGCTCAACCTGGTCACGCACGGCATCCGCGTCAACGGCATCGGCCCCGGCACCATCCTGACCGAACTGGCCAAGCAGGCCGTGATGGCCAGCCCGGAAGCGCGCCACACCATCCTGTCGCGCACGCCGATGGGCCGCTGCGGCGAACCGGAGGAAGTGGCCTCCATCGCCGCCTTCCTGGCCAGCGATGACGCCAGCTACATGACCGGCCAGACCTTGTATGTGGACGGCGGCCGGCTGGCCCTGAACTACACGGTGCCGGTGAACTAGACAGTTATGCGAAATATTGATGTCTGGTATCTGAAACAACAATTAGACACATATCTGTCCCGCCCCCATAATTACACCTGTCTCCACTATTCTCCTCCAAGAAAATAGTTTTAAGCCCGCTTTAACCAGCGGGCTTTTTTTTGTCCGCTGTCATTACGACGTCATATTCTCTTCCTATACTGGTCACATCTTCAGTACATGCAACCGATAGGCATGACGGAAGAAAGGTGCACCGGGCTCCCGGTGCACCACTCCCCCTTTTTGACGCCGCATGGTATTGTCCGGGGCATGATCAAGCTACTTCTTCTGACCAACTCCCACGCCCGGCTTCGCTACTGGACCGCCATCGTGCTGTACCTGCTGATCCTGGTGCTCGGCTCGCTGCCCGGCGCCCGGCAGGACATCGGCCAGGTCGCCTCGGGACTGATACTGCACTCCATCGCCTACGCCGGCCTGACCTTCCTGATCTTCACCGGCGGGACAGGCAGCGCCCGGCTGCGCGCCGGCAAGGCCGTGCTGACCATCGCCCTGATGGGCGCGCTCGACGAGTACGTGCAAAGCTTCTTCCCGTACCGCCATGGCGCCGTGTCCGACTGGCTGGTCGATTGCAATGCCTCCGTGCTCACCGCCCTGTTCATGTGGGCCCTCTGGACCCGGTACCGCATCCAGCCGTCAAACTGATATCGCCGGCGCGGTCTCCAGGCGCGCCGATGGCCAGTTCGACGTCTATCCGCATCTGCTGCAATTGCTCCAACTTGGCCACGCGTACCAATTCGTGCAATAAATGTGTCATTAAATGCCTGCTACGCGGGTCCGACGCCTCTCCACAGGTTGAATTAATTAAATCTTCGATAATAATGTCTGTCACGCGTGTCAACATATCGATGTCCTTTAAAGTGATACCGAACAATTATTGCGTGTGAGTAGCATGCTTCAATTGATGTATATCAATCGCGATGGGATGTCGGGGAACAAAACCGTAATGCCAGCCTCTTAATCAAATGGCTAGTCGTTTTGTTGAGTGAACATCGAGGAGAATGATATGAATATGACCAGAAACAGCACTATCGCGCTGCTTATCCTGGCGCTTGCCGGTTGCGCCGCGGAGCGTAGCGGCGAACCCAGCGGTAGTAGCGGTACCAGCGGCAATACGCCCAGCGGCACGTCCAGCTACACGCCCAGCAGTAGCAGCCCCGGCAGCCAGAGTAACCAGAGCAGCACCACCGGCACCATGACCAGCAGCGGCATGGCTGGCAGCGGCGCCACGGCCAGCAGCAGCCAGAGCGCGCAAACATCCTACGGCGTGGTGCAGGCGATCGACCAGATGCAGCGGCAGGATGTGGGCGTGGGCGCGGTGGGCGCGGCGGCGGCGGGCGGCAGCGTCGGCATGCCCACCGATAAAGTCTATCGCGTCACCGTGCGCCTGGACGATGGCAGCAATCAGATGGTGGTGGTCGACTCCATGCCCAGCTACAAGATCGGCGACCGCGTACGGTACAGCAACGGCACCTTGAGCAGCTATTAGTACAGCTGCTCGACCTGATAGCCCCGCCGCTTGAGCAATTGCGGCACACCGTCATCGCCCACCAGATGCAGCAGGCCAACGCCGACGAAGGCGACCTGGTCCTGCTGCATGATGCGCTCGATATTGCTGGCCATTTCAGGATTGCGCTTGCCTAGCAGCACGCGATTCATGAAGCCGGCGGAAATCGTGTCGCCGCTGGTGGCGGACTGCCACACGGCATGGATGCGGGGCGCGTCGGCGGAGTTCCAGGCGTCGATCAGCGCGGTGGATTTCTTCAGCGAAGCGCCGTCGGCCAGGTCGGCCAGGTTCTCCAGCAGATACTGCTCCTGCTGATGCTCGTCCAGCGTATCGAACAGGCCGAGCTGATATTCGGCGCTTTCCAGTTCGCGCACCTTCTTGTCCTGGCTCTTGGCCGCCGCCAGCAACGCGTATTCGACGGCCTGGCTACGCTGGTAGCCATGCACCTCCATCTCCGCGCCGATCAGCAGGTTGGCGATCAGCCAGGGCTTGTACTGCTGCACCGATTGCAGCGACAAGCCGGCCCGCGCCAGCGCCTGCACGGTCAGGCGCAGCGTGGCCGGCGACAGATGATGCTGCACGGTATCGCCATCCGGGTAGCGGCCGTGGCGCGCCAGCGCCAGCTGGAACGGCGCGTCCTGGCGGATATCGAGCTCGATCACCAGCGCGTTCGAGTCCAGCAGCGCGCGCGTCACCACCGGATCCAGCGGATAGCTGCCGTCCTTGCCGACATGGATGGTGCCGAACAAATAGCTGGTCTTGCCCTCATGCGTGACGCGGTACAGCTGGCCACGATGCACGACCGCGGCCGGCTCGCTCAGGCCGGCGGCAAACAGCGCCGGGCAACAAGCGATCAACAGCGTAAAAAGAATAACAAGTTTCTTAGGCATGAGTTTCCCCGCGATAGCAGGGCATGCCATCGAACAAATAAAACGGAATATGGGAGGTGTAATGCGAGGCGCGTTACTGTTTCCAATGGTAAATCAAGTAAATGCGCGGGAAAATATTTTTTTAAATCCGAAGGCTCAACTTCAGCGAAATAAACACACTAAATAGCAGCTAAATAACGAAAACAATGCCTATATGCTCAGTGATTAGCGAATTAATACGCCATATTTAAAGCGCGGCGCCGCAATCCGGCCGCCGCCAGCGCGTCCGGCCCGTTCTGTGTATGCTTGTCGCTCCATATGGAAAGGTTATACCCATACCTGTTCCATGGGCTTTATTGATTAACGCTAACAGCCGGACCGACACCCATGATTCCATTTTCCATCCTCGACCTATCCCCGATCGCCGAAGGCAGCACGCCTTCCATATCGTTCCGCAACACGCTGGACCTGGCGCAGCACGCCGAACGCTGGGGCTACCAGCGCTACTGGCTGGCCGAGCACCACGGCATGCCGGGCATCGCCAGCGCCGCCACCGCCGTCGTCATGGCCCACGTGGCCGGCGGCACCTCGACCATCCGGGTCGGCGCCGGCGGCATCATGCTGCCCAACCACGCGCCGCTGGTGATCGCCGAACAGTTCGGTACGCTGGAGGCGCTGTTCCCCGGCCGCATCGACCTCGGCCTGGGCCGCGCCCCCGGGTCCGACCAGACCACCGCCCGCGCCTTGCGCCGCAACCTCGACAGCGATGCCGACGCCTTCCCGCAAGACGTGCTGGAGCTGCAAGATTATCTGTCCGACACGCCACGCCAGCGCGTGCTGGCCGTGCCCGGCAAAGGCGCCAAGGTGCCGCTGTGGATCTTGGGATCGAGCACCTTCGGCGCCCAGCTGGCGGCGCACATGGGCCTGCCGTTCGCCTTCGCCTCGCACTTCGCGCCGCAGATGATGATGCAGGCCATCGACCTGTACCGCGGCAACTTCCAGCCGTCGGCCCAGCTGGCCAAGCCGCACGTCATGCTCGGCTTCAACGTGTTCGCCGCCGACAGCGACGAGGAGGCGCACTACCGCGCCACGTCGATGCAGCAAGCCTTCGTCAACCTGCGCAGCGGCCGCCCCGCCCGCCTGCCGCCGCCGCAGGCCGGCTATCTGCAATCGCTGGGGCCGCAGGAACGGGCGCTGATCGATTCCGTGCTGTCGTGCTCGGCCATCGGCGCGGCGCCCACCGTGCAGCGCCAGCTGCAGGAATTCATCGCCCGCACCGGCGCCGACGAACTGATGATCACCTCGCAGATCTACGACCACGCGCAGCGCCTGCGCTCCTACGAAATCACGGCCGAGGTGCGGCAAGCGCTGACGCGCGCGCAAGCGGGGCTGTAGGCAAAACGGGCCACGCTCAGCAGCAATTTGCGTTCGCCGGTAAAATTGCCGGCTGCAAATTGAAGGAGCACACGTGAGCCAGTCCCACGCCCAGCACGACATCTCCCCCGGCATGGTCTGGTTGTTCGCCACCGCGACCGGACTCATCGTCGCCAACCTGTACTACGCGCAAACGCTGATCGGCCCGATCAGCCGCGCCACCGGCCTCGATCCCGGCGCCGCCGGCCTGATCGTCACGCTGACGCAGATCGGCTACTGCCTCGGCCTGTTGTTCATCGTCCCGCTGGGCGACCTGCTGGAAAATCGCCGCCTGATCTTCATCGCCCTGCTGACCACGTCGGCCGCCCTGCTGGCGGCCTCGTTCACGCGCAGCGCGTCCTTATTCCTGCTGGCGTCCTTCAGCATCGGGCTGGGCTCTGTGGCGGCGCAGATCGTGGTACCGTTCGCCGCCCACATGTCGCGGCCGGAAACGCGCGGCCAGACCGTGGGCAAAGTCATGAGCGGCCTGCTGATGGGCATCATGCTGGCCCGGCCGGTGGCCAGCCTGGTGGCCGACGCGCTGAGCTGGCATGCGATCTTCGTCATCTCCGCGCTCGGCACCGCCGCGCTCGCCTTCCTGCTGCGCGCGCGGCTGCCGCAGCGCCATCCCGGATCGGGCCTGCACTATTTCGCATTGCTGGGTTCGATGTGGCAGCTGCTCAAGACCACGCCCATCCTGCGCCGGCGCGCCGCGTATCAGGCCTGCATGTTCGGCGCCTTCAGCCTGTTCTGGACCTGCGTCTCGCTGGAACTGACCGGCCCGCGCTTCCAGCTGAGCCAGACAGGCGTCGCCATCTTCGCGCTGGTGGGCGTGGCGGGCGCCATCGCCTCGCCGATCGCCGGCCGCCGCGCCGACCAGGGCAAGAGCCGCTCCAACACCGCCATCGCGCTGACGCTGGGCGCGCTGGCCTTCGCCCTGCCGCTGCTCATCCACGGCAACCGCCTGCTCGAACTCGGCGTACTGGTCCTAACCTCGATCGTGCTCGACATGGGCGTCTCGGCCAACCTCGTGACGGGCCAACGCGCCATCTTCGCATTGCCGGCCGAAATCCGCAGCCGCCTGAATGGCCTCTACATGGCGCTCTTCTTCATGGGTGGTGCGTTAGGCTCATCGCTGGGAGGCTGGATGTTCGCCGCGCACGGCTGGACCGGTGTCCTGTGGGCCGGCCTCGCCTTCCCCCTGACCGCCCTCTGCATCTTCGCCACCGAATAAAATTGGGGTCAAGTCTGACATTCGGACACGAGCTCTACGGTAGAGCTCGTGTCCGAATGTCAGACTTGACCCCAATTTAATGCGACCAGAGGCGGACCTGGCCTTGCAGCGATACCACGCCGTTGATGTTGAGACTGCCCAGGTTGCCGGTGACCGGGGCGTTCGGATCGGTCTGCACACTCAGCGATTCGAAGCCGAAGTTAGTGTAGCGTACGTAGCCCGGCAGGCCGATGGCGATGTAGTCGCCGCCACCGTCGGGCCGGGTCTGCACGCCGAGGCTGACGGCGAACATGTCCACCATGCCGCGCACGTTCTTGAACACGATGTAGCGGTTCTGCCCGTCCCCGTTGAAGCCCAATGATAAGCGGCTGTCGCTGACCGCACCCACCAGCGTCGGATCGTTCAGCGATACGTGCGCCGCGAAGCTGATGCCGTCCTGCCCGCTCACCTGCGACAATTCCTTGTCGTCGAGCGCCTGCAATGGTCCGCCCCGGGCCGCGCCCGCCGCCAACAACATCGCCAGGAACAGTGCGCGCGCCATCAGTGCTTGAACTTGATGTCGAGATACTGGATCTGCACCGATCCGATGCGCGACGATCCCAAATCCACCGTCGGCTGCCCAGGACTCACAAACGAAATATTGTCGACCACGATGCCACCCGCCGGCGCCACGCCGCTGCCGTAGCGCGCATCCGGCCAGTCGATGCCGATGTGCAGGCGCGGTCCGGTCTCGTCGGTCAGCGCGTTGATCACCGCCGGCTGCGAGGCCACATTGGCCAGCATCCAAGGCGTATTGTTGAACACGCCATTGCCGTCGACGCCGCCGATGTGCACGCCGCTCAGCACCATCGCCTCGGTGGCGTCGGTGCGCCCGCGCGGCTGGAACGACAGCTGGCCGATATCCATGCGCAGCGCGGCGCCGAAGGCCACGCCGTCGTTGACCTGCGGCGTCGAGAACTGCAGTCCGCCACCGGTGAACACCAGGTCCTTGATCACCACGCTGCCCTGCTCGCGCGTGACGCCATCCGCCGTCACGCCCCAATCGTAGGCGGCCTGCCAGCGCTGGTCGGCGTTGGTATTCAAAGGAAACGCGATATTGATGACATCCGCCAGACCCGGCGCGCCGGCCACGATGTCGAGCTTGTAGGGATCGGAAAACGGCAGCGGATTGTCGCTGCGCGAGGCGCTGAATTTTTCCACGTACAGGCTGGAGCCGATCGGCGTGGTGTAGCTGACGCGCGCGTCGCCGCTCATGGCGAAGCCGTTCAGGTCGAAGCTGACGCCGTCGCGCCCGCGCACCGACGACAAGGCCGCGTCGTTCAACGGCTCCATCGCCGGCGCCGGCACGCACACGGCGGCCAGCAACGCCAGCACGGCAGCGCGCGCGGCCGTCATCAGCGGCCCTTCGGCAGGTTGGGCGGCACCAGGCCGGAGGTGTTGAGCGCCTGCAGCTTGTCGCGCCAGTTCATCCAGATGCCGGCCTGCGCCGCGTCGGACGCCGGCACCCCGGCCGCGCTCGGGAACTGCACGCCGGTCTTCAACACCGAGATCCAGAAATCGCGGCTCGGCCCGGCCGCGTCGCCCGCCGTCACGCCACCGAGCTGCGCCAGCGACAAACAAGGCGCGGTGCACGCGCCGTCCCAGCGCTTGCCGCCCAGCGTGTCGGTGTGAGAATCGAGCAGCACCGCGCTGCCGTCGGCCGCCACGCCCGTCACGCGCATCGAGCCAGACAGGCTGTTGACCTTCAGGCCGATGTCGCCGCTGATGCCCTCGAAACCGAAGCGCATGCCGACCGCCTCGCGCGAGGCGCCGTCGGCCGCGTTCTTGTACACGAATTCGAAATACGGATTGCTGATGTGGACCAGGCGCTGCGCGTCGGTGCCGTCGCTGCGGCCGAACTGCATCAGGCCGATATCGATGTCGGCGCCGCTGCCGTTGCGCGGTCCGTAGGTATATTCGCCCAGGCGCATGTTGCGCAGGTTGGCGCTCAGCGAGATGTCCGCGTCCAGCGCGATCTTGCTGAAATCGTAGCCGCCCAGGCTGGTGTTGGTGAGCGCGACCAGCCCCTGTCCGCGCGTGTTGGACAGCTCTTCTTCGCTCAGCGCTCGCATTTGCGCCGAAGCCGTCAGCGTGCAGCAGGCCAAAGCCGCGCACAGCCACAGCGAACGCAGGGAATGGAAGGAGTTCATGATGTGGGGAACAACAGCCGCCGCAGCGGCTGTTGCAGCTCAGCTGATTAGTGAGCGAAGATCCAGACGGTGGTGCCGCGCATGTCGATCTGGTTCATTGCGACCGAACCGAACGATGCTGCGCTGTTGCCCATCTTGATCGCGTCGACCGACACGTTCAGGTAGTGGCCGTCGGCAACCACGCTTTGCGGGATGGCGATCTGCACCACGTCGCCGCCGGTGGCTGGGTTGTAGAAGGTGCCTGGGTTGGTCACGCCAGCGGCGCCGGCAGCGGCCAGGAAGGAGTTCTTCGACAGGATGTCGATGTTGGCGGCGATCAGGCCGTTGACCTTGATGCCGTTGAAGCTGACCGAACCGCCACCCATGCCGTTCGCGTCCAGCGCGTCGGTGTCGGTGTAGACGAAGGAATCAATCTTGATGTTCAGGTTGGCGGCGATCGACACGCCGTCCTGGCCGCTGACGGTGCTCAGTTCCGCGTCCTGGATCGGGGTCATGGCCGATGCCGAGAAAGCCAGGGTTGCCAGGGCTGCTGCGATTGCGGTTTTTACGATTTGCATTTTTTATCTCCGAGTTGTGTATGAATTTTTTTGTCCGGCCCCACGGTCGGCCAGTCTGGTCCTCGGCTCCGGGTAGGAGCTTCGGCGCACTGTCCTGTGCCGTGAAAATCTTAATATTTGACTATTAAGTGAGGCCATCATAGAAGTCGCCGGCGACGCCGGTCCAGCGCGGCGCGCTGACTTCCAAAGCCAACCACGTGGCCCTGGGAGCCACACAGAGCGAGGATGCGGATGTGGTCGTTGTTGCACTTTTGTTGTCGCCTGTAGCACAGGTTCGTTTGAAATTTTCTAGAGTCACATCTCTAAAAAAACAGATGCTCGGTTTTGGCAAATCATGCGTTAATTAATTACTAGAAAAGAAAGACGAGTTGTCGCCTTAATAAAGCACGACCGTTCTAATTAAGAATATTGGAGACAAGATGAACCCAACAACGGGGCGCCCGACGCCTCTGGGCGAAGCCTACGCCCGCAGTTTTTCCCGCCAGTGCCGGCAGCATTTTTATCGCGCGCGCAAGGGCGCGCTCTTGCGCGTAGCGCGTCCCGCGCGCGAGGGCTGACGCCATGCTGATGATCCTGCTGACCGTCCTCGCCGCCGCCATCGGCGGCGCCGGCTTCATGTCCCGCAACGAACCGCAGGACCGCCCCAAGGGCCAGTACGAGATGCCGCAGACCATGCTCGGCGGCGGCGCCTATGTGCAGTCGGTGGCGATGGAGCCGTTCTCCGAGCTCAAGTACAAGCACATCGTCCGCCAGGCCTTCGACTTCAGCTGCGGCTCGGCCGCGCTGGTCACCATCCTCAACTATCACCTGGGCGTGATGGTCAACGAGCAGCAGGCCATGGAGGGCATGCTGGACAAGGGCGAGAAGGAAAAGATCATCGAGCGGCGCGGCTTCTCGCTGCTCGACATGAAGCGCTACGTCGGTTCGCTGGGCCTGTCCGGCGCCGGCTTCAAGGCCGAGATCAAGGACCTGATGACGCTGGAGGAACCGGCCATCGTGCCGATCGACTACGCCGGCTCCAAGCACTTCGTGGTGTTGCGCGGCATCCGCGACGGCGTGGTCTTCATCGCCGATCCGTCGGCCGGCAACATCGTGTTCTCGGTCGAGGAGTTCGCCCGCTGGTGGGACAAGAACACCCTGTTCATCATCTCCCCGGCCAAGGATCAGAAACCGGTGGGGCAGCTGGCGCTGTCCGATCAGGAACTGGGCGTGGCCGACATGGACCGCGTCACAGGCAAGGGCCGGCAGGACGGCCTGTCCAACTCGGCCCAGCTGTTGCTGCGCGCCGTCAATTCGGGCGCCGCCGGCACCTGGATGCATCGCAATTAACCCCAAGCAGCGCCCACTCTCTCAAGGATGACCACGATGATTTTCCGTACCCTGCCTATCGCCGCAGCCATTGCCGCCGCCCTGCTGGCGCTGCCCGCCGCCGCGCAACAGACCACGCAGAACCCACCGGCCGCCCCCGCCAGCGCCGACGCCGCCCGCGACGCGCTGGCCAAGAAGGAAGGCGAAGGCGACCAGAGCGCGCTGCTCAAGCAGACCCTGACCGCCGTCGACAAGCAATACTCGCTGATCCGCCGCAACCAGCTGGCCGTCACCTACGACCTCACCTATTCTTATGTCGGCGAGGAGCGCATCGTCACCGACCTGGCCAACGGCAGCACCACCTTGTTCAACATCGAGAACACCAGCTCGCACAGCATCACCAACACCTTCTCGGCCGACTACGGCGTGCTCGACAACCTGACCGGCAATGTCACCCTGCCCTTGATCTCGCGCTACTCGGACAACAACCTGTCCAACGGCGTGTCCAACTCGCTGGGCGACCTGTCGTTCGGCGCGCGCTGGCAGCCGTTCGAGGCGCACCGCGACACGCCCAACCTGACCGTCACCAGCAACGTGCGCCTGCCGACCGGCCGCAGCCCGTTCAAGATCATCGCCGGCAGCGGCGACGCCACCGGCAGCGGCGTGGGCGCCTTCTCGGCCGGCCTGAACGTCAACAAGATCGTCGACCCGGTCGCGCTGTTCGGCTCGCTCAACTTCACCGCCAGCCTGCCGGCCAAGAACCTGTGGCAGGTCAACGGCACGCGCGTGCTCACCCGCGTCCAGCCCGGCAACACGATAGGCTTCGGCATGGGCTTCGCGTACGCGCTGTCGTATGGCATCTCCACCACGATCTCCTTCCAGGAGGCGATCTCGGCCGGTTCCAAGCTGCGCTTCGCCGACGGCCTGGAAGCCAAGACCCACATGCAGACCTCCAGCATCCTCAACATGGGCCTGGGCTACCGCATCTCGCCCAAGACCACGGTCAACCTGTCGGTCGGCATCGGCCTGACGCCGGATTCGCCGAACATGACGGTCGGCATGAACATCCCGCTCAACTTCTGACCGGCACTATCCATTCATGAACCCGTTCCCTCCAGCCTTCGCGCAGAGGCGCTTGCTGGCGGCCGCCGTGGCGTCCGCCTGCACCGCACTGTGCCCGCTGCCGGCGCACGCCGCGCTGACCGAGAACCTGACCACCAGCGTGGTCGCCATGTCGCTCGGCAATGCCGTGACCGCCGATCCGCCCGGCGTCGCCTCGATCCACTTCAACCCCGCCGGCCTGGCGCGCCTGACCGGCGACGGCGAGAGCATCCACAACTTCGTGGCCTCGATCCGCACCGCGGCCAGCTTCACGCCCGGCCCGAACTTCGACATCGGCGGCTGGAAGGACGACCCGATCTCCAACACCCGCACCGGCCCGGTGCGCCAGGTGATGTACGTGCCCGGCTACGGCATGCCCGGCTGGCGCCTGCCGGCGGTGGCCGTGCCCGGCATCGGCATGTACTGGAACAAGGCCGGCTCGCCGTGGACCTTCGCCACCGACAGCTACATGGCGCAGGCCATGAGCCTGGACCGCACCACCGATCCCAACGACCCCGGCCAGTACCAGGGCCGGCAGGAGCAGATCCAGCGCCTGGTCTACCTGGCGCCGTCGGTCGGCTACAAGTATTCGGACACGCTGAGCTTCGGCGTGGCCGTGCCGATCGCCCACGCCGCCTTCGTGGTCGACACCAATATGCGCTTCCCGAACGAGCTGCTGGGCGTGTTCGGCCAACTGCAGAAGGGCTGGTGCCCGGAGGACGGCGGCAACATCATCGACGTGCTCGGCTTCGGCGTGTGCGGCGGCGGCAAGGACGGCATGGTCAGCCCGTTCAAGAAGGCCGCCAACATGCGGCTGGAACTGACGGCCCCGTTCGACCCCACCATCAACCTCGGCGTGCTGTGGGAGCCGCGGCCGTGGCTGGCGCTGGGCGCGGTCTACCAGGGCGGCTCCAAGACCCACTACACCGGCAACTACCGCTTCGACACCGAGCCGATGCTGCGCAACTTCGTGCGCGGCATGAACGCCTCGCTGCTGGGGCCGATCGCCGGCGCGGTGCTGGGCTTCCCGACCTCGATCCCGGCCACGCAGAAGGGCAACATGAGCGCCATCATCCCCTTCCCCTCGCACCTGCAGGTGGGGATCAAGCTCAAGCCGATCCGCTACGCCCAGCTCAACGTCGACGCCAGCTACGCCCGCTGGAGCGAATGGGACGCGCTGCGCTTCCAGTTCGACCAGAGCATCAAGCTGCTGGAGGTGGCGCGGCTGTACGGCATCCCGGACTCGGGCAAGCTGGTCATTCCGCGCGGCTACAAGAGCGTGGTCAACATGGCCTACGGCCTGCAACTGTTCCCGATGGAGCGGCTGGCGCTGCGCTTCGGCTACGAGCCGCGCAAGACCTCGATCCCGAACAACAAGCTCGACCTGCTGGCGCCGCTGCCCAACACCAAGCTGCTGAGCACCGGCCTGAGCTTCAAGTTCAGCAAGAACACCGAGGTCAGCGTCACCGCCTCCTACATGACCGGCAAGTACGACGTGCCGGCCAACACCGACTGCAACCTGAACTGCAGCAACTTCCTGAACATCATCTACAACCCGTATGCCGGCCAGAACGTCAAGGGCGACATCCACGTGCGCTATTTTGGTTTCGAGATCAACAAGCGTTTCTGATTTTTTGAGGAGCACACCATGAAGACACCCATCACCATCCATTGCAAGCGCGGCCTGCTGTTGCTGGCGCTTATCTCTGCCGGCGCCTGCGCCGCGCCGGTGCCGCCGGCCAAGCAGGCGCTGGTCGACAAGGTGCTGAAGCTGTGGAACCCGGACAACATCGGCCAGCAGATGCTGCAGGCGCCGGTGGCCGACGCGGTGCAGCAGGCGCGCGCCATGCTGCAGGGCCGCGCCGCGCCCGACAAGCGCGATGCCGCCATGAACGACATCGTCGGCGAGGCCAAGCAGTTCATGGCCGACGCCACGCCCATCACCAAGGGCAGCGCGGACAAGCTGATCCCGACCACCATCGCCCCGCTGCTGGCCGAGCGCTACACCGAGGAAGAGCTGAAGCAACTGATCGCCATCCTGGAATCGCCGGTCAAGAAGAAGTTCGAGGCGATGCTGCCGGAAATGCAGAAGACGCTGGGCGAAGGCGTGGCGGCCGACACCCGCGCCGTGATCGATCCGAAACTGCAGGGCCTGAAAGAGAAGATCGGCCTGCGTCTGCGCGCCGCGGTCACGCCATGACCTACTCCTCCGCCCTGCATCTGGTGCGCGGCGTCAAATCGCGCCTGCACCACTCCGGCGTGGAAGCGGAAGCGCTGTTCGCGCAAGCCGGCCTGGACGAAGGAGACGGCCTCGCCTGCGACGCCCTCACGCTGTCCGACAAGCTGAGCCACCTGTGGGAACTGGTGGTGGAAAAATCGGGCGATCCGCTGATCGGCCTGAAGATCTCCTCGCCGCACCGGCTCGGCTGGCTGGGCGTGATGGGCCACATCATGCTGGTGTCGCCGACGGTGCAAAGCTCGATCGAGCGCTGCCACGGCCACACCCGCGTCGGCCTGCTGCTGCCGGGCGCGCAGCGCGAGGTGCCGCAGCAGCGCTACGACTTCGTCTGGTGCGTGCTGCTGCGTTCGCTGCGCTGCGCGGCCGGGCGCGACGACATCGCCCCGGTGGTGGTGGAATACACCTTCGCCGAACCGGCCAACGCCCACGTGTACGCGGAGACCTTCGGCTGCCCGGTCAAGTTCTCGATGCCGCACAACGTCATGGAGTTTTCCGACACCGACCTGGTGATGGCCCTGCCGGCCAACCCGCCGCTGGTGCCCGGCAGCGGTGAACGCGTGCTGGCCTCGCTGGCGCGCGCCGAGCCGCCGACCTTCAGCGCCAAGGTGCAGGGCCTGCTGGCAAGCCTGCTGCCCAAGGGCCCGCCGCACCGCGACGACGTCGCCGCCCAGCTGATGATGAGCGAGCGCACGCTGCAACGGCGGCTGGCCGAGGAAGGCACCAGCTTCACCAACCTGGTCGACGACACCCGGCGCGAGCTGGCGCGGCAATCGCTCAGCTGCGGCGAGCTGTCGCTCAAGATGCTGAGCTTCCAGCTGGGCTTCTCGGAGCCGAGCGCGTTCTACCGTGCCTGCAAGCGCTGGTTCGGCATGGCGCCGTCGGACATCGTGCACATGGCGCATCAATCGGGACCGGAGCCCGAGTCGATGCACGCCACCACGCCGCGCAAAACGGCATAACAATAACAAGGAGACGGGGCGATGGGATGGTTATCGAGTAATCAAAGCAAGTCGATGCTGGGTCAGCTGCTGGTCAAGCAGAAGCTGATCACCGAAGAACAACTGGCGGCCGCGATCGAGCTGCAACGGACGACCGGGCAGCGGCTGGGCGACATCTTCGCCGAGCTGAATTTGATCACGCAGCAGCACATCGAAGAAGCGCTGCGCAAGCAGCGCCGTCTGCGGATGGCCGCCGCCATCGCCACCTCGCTGCTGGCGCCGCTGGAAACCTACGCCGCGCAAGCGCTGCCGTCGCTGGCGGTGGGCACGCCGGTGGTGCTGAGCAAGGACCAGCGCGGCCTGCAGATCAAGGAGCGCCCCGGCCTGCAGGCCTTGAGCGAGGACGAGCTGGGCGACACCTCGGCCCAGGGCCTCAGCGACGAGCTGATCCAGGCCGTCAAGCAGACCAAGAACAACGGGCTGGAAGTGGTGGGCGACATGGCCAAGCTGCTCAATCCGGTGCTGGGTTTCCTGGAGGCGGACACCAGCATGAAGAACGTGGTCTACGATCCGAGCAAGGCGACCGCCACGATCAACAAGGACGGCTCGTTGACGTTGAACTTACCGTCGTCGATCGGCGAGATCAACTTCAACAACATCCGCGTCAAGGGCACCGAAGGCGCCAGCTTCGGCAGCATCTCGATCAAGGGCATCGACCTGACGGGCACCTCGATCACGATGGCCTTCCATCACTGAATCAGGGCGCTGGCCTTCAGCTGGGCCAGCGTGGCGTCGGCCAGTTCGCGGCTGACGGACTCGCCGGTGCTGAAGCGGCTGGCCTGGATGTGGACGATGCGCGACCAGCCCGGTTTTTCATTGCCGCGCGCGCCGTAGTAAATGGTGGCGACGATATCGGCGGAGCCGTCGGTGTCGGCGGAGATGCGGTTGATCTCCACGGTCAGCGCGTTACGGAATTCCTGGTCGGTGGTGGCCAGGTAAGGCGCCAGCTGCTGCCGCGTCATCGGCCGCAGGTTATTTGCCATGCTGGTGCCGAGGTCCTTGCAGCGCAGCGCGGTGGCCTGCTTTTCCTCCTCGGTGATCACCGGCTTCTCCAGGCCGTTGCCGCGTTGATGCTTGCTCCAGCCGGTGGCGGTCTTGCCGTTGAAAACAATCGCCAGCGATTTTTTCTCGATCGCCTGCTGCGCTCCAGTGCCGCGCGCCACGATCACCTCCGGCCCGCCGCACCCCGCCAATGCCAGACACAACACCAAACCAAATCGCTTCATGAACATGGCATCCCGAGAAATCAAAGATAGCATCATGACATGAAAAATCGACAATAAGAACTTACCGTTTCGTAATAAAAATTTCACTCTGACATTCGGACTGCCCCCAGTTAACCCAACTTGCAAATCACCGTTTGGGAAACGCGGCCTTCAGCACGAATTGCATCGCATCTTTCTCAGATGAAAACTGTATAAATCGTTCCTGCAGGCCACGGGCCTGATGATAAACATTAAAACCATTTCCCGCAGGTACACAATACCAGCCATCTGCCATACTGGGTGTCCAGTGCAGCTGATCCGAGCCGGAACAAAACTTCCGCAGCCGGCTCGACAGATCCGGCACCCGCGCCCAAACCGCACTGAATGTTTCTTCCAACTGTGGCAACAGCAGGGCCAGATCCAGTTCATCACCATCAGCAAGCACATCGCAAAGCGCATACGCCGCAAATTCTGGATCATCACGGAACAATTCCGCCATCGCCTCGTCATGCGGTCTGTCTGTCCTGTCTCTCATTTTCGAGTCCTCCGTCGCCAATCATTCCAATTATCACAGGCACGGGCGATATCATTCGCCTGAGTGGCCTTACTCCCTCCGACCAGAAGCAAGATGATGTCGCTGCCAGCCAGCGCATAGTAAACGCGATAGCCCGCACCTACGTTTACGCGAAGTTCCCAGACGCCATCACGACAATATCGGTGGTCACCAAAATTACCATCTGCGGCACGGTTCAAACGCTGCATGATGCCGCTCTTCGCCTTCCAATCACGTAATTTGCCTAACCATTCGCCAAACGAATCGTGGCCAGTCGGTGAAAGATAGTGCTGGAGTTGATAGCTCATTTTTGTTGATACACCAAACCAGGTCAATGCTTAAATCTAGCGGACATGGCGGACGTCCCCTGTGGGCTGTATCAATAAAAAAGCAGCCCGAAGGCTGCTTGGTGTGTGGCTGATGCCGTAGCGGATTACTTGGCGTTGCGCGGCTTGGCGAAGGCGTCGCCAGCTTTCCATTCCGGCAGCTTGGCGCCGTTGGCGATCAGGCGGCCCAGGTTCAGCGTGTATTGCGCCGTCTGCACCATGCCCGACAAATCCCAGCTCGCATCGTACTCATCGCTCACCTGATGGTAGCGCTTGTCGTAAGCGGCAGCCTTGGCTTTCGAACCGGCCGGGTCCTTCACATACTCGCGGCCCGATTCGATCGAGAACGCCGGCACGCCGTTCTTGGCGAAGTTGAAGTGGTCGCTGCGGAAGTAACCGCCCGCCAGGTCGGGCTCCGCCTCGGCGATGTGCATGCCCATGGCCTTGGCCGCCGTCTCGGCCAGCTTGCCCAGTTCGGTGCGCTCGCTGCCCTGCGTGCCGATGTCGCGGGTGGCGCCGACGAAGTTCAAGCTATCCAGGTTCAGGTTGGCGGCGGTCTTCTCCAGCGGCCACAGCGGCGCCGACGCGTAGGCCGCGCTGCCCAGCAGGCCCTGCTCTTCCGCCGCCACCCACAGGAACATCTGGCTGCGCTTGGCCGGTGCGCGCACCGCCTCCTGCGCCATCGCCAGCAAGGCCGCCGAGCCGGAAGCGTTGTCCACCGCGCCGTTGAAGATCGTGTCACCCGTATCGCCCTGCTTGCCCAAGTGATCCCAGTGCGCGCTGTAGATCACCACTTCATCCTTCAGCTTGGGATCCGTGCCCGGCACCACAGCCGCCACGTTGAACTGCTCGACCTTGCGCACGGCGGCCTTCATCTCGCCGCTCAGCTTAGCGGCCAGCGGCACCGGCTTGAAGTCCTTGCCTTCGGCGGCGGTGCGCAGCGCATCGATATCCTGGCCGGCAGCCTTGAACAGCGCGCGCGCCGTGTCGTCGGTCATCCAGCCCTGCAGCTGCGTGCCCAGCGTGCCCGACGCCAGCTGGAAGCGCTCCACGCCCGACCAGCTGTTCTGGATCACGCTCCAGCCATACGACGCGCTCGGCGTGGTGTGGATCAGCAGCACGCCGGCGGCGCCCTGGCGCTTGGCTTCCTCGAACTTGTAGGTCCAACGGCCGTAGTAGGTCAGGCCCTTGCCGTTGAAGCGGTTGGGCTGCGCGGCGGTCGGCTGCGGATCGTTGACCATCATCACCAGGATCTTGCCCTTGAGGTCCATGCCCTTGTAATCGTTCCACTGCTCGTCCGGCGCGGTGATGCCGTAGCCGACGAACACCAGGTCCGCATTGAAGCTGTGCGACGCGCTCGCATCGCCCGGCGCGAACACCCAGTCCTTGCCAAAGCTGATCGGCAGCGCCTGGCCGCCCGCTTCCAGTTTCAGCGTGCTCTCGGCCGGCTGCGTCTTGACGCCGGCGATCTGCACCGACTGGCGATAGCTGTCGCCGTTGCCCGGCTTCAGGCCCAGCGCCAGCGCCTGCGTTTCCAGATAAGCGACGGTCAGGTCGGCGCCGCGCTGGCCGGTGCCACGGCCTTCCAGCACATCGCTGGCGAGGAAGGCGAGGTGGGCGCGCAGCGGAGCTTCCTTCACGACGGCGGCGTTCTTGGCGCTGTCGGCGTGGGCGGGGAATGCCAGCGCCAGGCTGATGGCCAAGGCGGAGGCAACATAGGAGGGGGTCATTTTTTGCATGATTTCCTGGAGACGTAAAAGGTGGTCGCGGTCCATCAAATTTGCCGCGCGTACATTGTATGCGATAGCCACGCTAAAATGGCGGCATGACTGACCGCACTCCCTACATCGGCCGCTTCGCCCCGTCGCCCACCGGCCCCCTGCACATCGGCTCGCTGGTGGCCGCCATCGCCAGCTACCTCGACGCCAAAGTCCACCACGGCCAGTGGCTGGTGCGCATCGAGGACGTCGATGGCGACCGCAACGTGGCCGGCGCGGACGAGCACATCCTGGCCTCTCTGCGCCGCTGCGGCATGCACTGGGACGGCGACGTCACCTGGCAGAGCCAGCGCACCGCGCTGTACCAGCAAGCCTTGCAGCAGCTGGGCGAACTGGTCTATCCCTGCGGCTGTTCGCGCAAGGAGATCGCCGATTCGCAACTGAGCCTGACCGGCCGCCAGGCGCAGGCGCTGATCTATCCGGGCACCTGCCGCCACGGCCTCGCGCCCGGCAAGAGCGCCCGCGCGCTGCGCCTGAAAGTGCCGCAATCGCCGCACTGTGTGCTGCAATTCGACGACCGCTGGGCCGGCCACGTCAGCCAGGACCTGACCGACGACGTCGGCGACTTCGTCATCAAGCGCGCCGACGGCTTCTGGGCCTACCAGCTGGCCGTGGTGGTGGACGACGGCGCCCAGGGCATCACCGACATCGTGCGCGGCGCCGACCTGCTCGACTCCACGCCGCGCCAGCTCTACCTGCAACAGGTGCTGGGCCTGCCGCGCCCGAGTTATCTGCATGTGCCGGTGGTGGTCAACGAACTGGGCGAGAAGCTGTCCAAGCAGACCGGCGCCCAGGCCTTCGACAACGGCGCCGCGCCGCAACAGCTGTTGCGGGACGCCATGCTGCCGGCCGCCCGCTTCCTCGGCATGGAGCTGCAAGCCGACAGCATCGACGCCTTCTGGCGCGACGCCGTGCCCGCCTGGGCGGAAGTTCTGCGGAATCCGCCGAAACCGACCTAGAAGCGATATCGATCAACACCGGCACAGACGCGCGCCGCGCGCCCCGGCCTTTCATCTACACTAGCCCCATGGAAGTCGAACTCAAACTCCTGCTCTCGCCAGCCGACAACGACAAGCTGCTCCGGCACCCGCTGATCGCCGCGCACGCGCGCGCGCCGGTGCGAACGCAGCAACTATCGGCGCGCTACTTCGACACGCCGGACCTGCACCTGCTGCGCCACGGCGCCGGCCTGCGCGTGCGCAAGGTCGACGGCGTCTGGATGCAAACGATGAAGGCCGGCGGCAGCGTGCAGAGCGGCCTGCACCAGCGCAACGAATGGGAAGGCCCGGTGGACCGCCCCTGGCCGCGCCTGGGCAAGCTGCGCAAGCTGATCGGCGACGATCCGCAATGGCTGCAAGTGCTGGCCGCCGACGGCCTCAAAGCCCGGCTGGAGCCGCTGTTCGTGGTGGCGGTGGAGCGCCACACCTGGGACCTGGACGTCGACGGCAACCAGATCGAGCTGGTGCTCGACCACGGCCACATCGAGCGCCACGGCCGGCAGGTGCCGGTCAACGAAATCGAACTGGAACTGAAAGACGGCGACCCGGCCAGCCTGTTCGCCTTCGCGCTGCGTCTGCAGGAGCACATCCCCCAGCGCCTCAGCAACACCAACAAGGCCGAGCGCGGCTACATGCTGTGCCGCCAGACCGGCACCGTGCCCGTGCGCGCGACCGCCGTTCAGCTGGCGCCGGACGCCACCGCCGCCGAGGCGCGGCTGGCCATCCTCAACAACTGCCTGCAGCACATCCAGCGCAACGAAAACGCCGTCATCGAAGGCGACGACGCCGAAACCCTGCACCAGATGCGCGTGGGCGTGCGCCGCCTGCGGTCGGCGCTCAAGCTGTTCGAGCCGCTCGCGCCCTGCCCGGCCGGGATCCTGGAAGACATCCGCTGGCTCGGCTCGGAACTGGGCGCGGCGCGCGACTGGGATGTGCTGCTGGCGTCCACGCTGACGCACATCCAGGCCCACCCCGGCAGCCTCAACGGCGTGCTGGACCTGCAGGCGCTGGCGCTCAAGGCGGCCCACGACAAGCGGCGCGCGGCGGCGCAAGCGCTGCTCTCGCAACGCTACACGCGATTGCTGCTGGCGATGGGGCTATGGATGCAGCAGCCGGCCGACGACACCGGCGAACCGGCCGCCGATTTCGCCGGGAGCACCATGCAGCGCCTGCACAAGAAGCTGCTCAAGCGGTCGCGCCGCATGAACGACGGCGAGCCGGACACCGTCCACGGCACGCGCATCGCCGCCAAGCGGGCCAGGTACGCGCTGGAGTTCTTCCAATCGCTCTACCACGGCAAGGGGCCGCGCCGCTATCTGAAAACGCTGTCCGCCATGCAGGAGGAACTGGGCCGGCACAACGACCTGGTCGTCGCCGACCGGCTGCTACGGGAACTGGCCCAGGACAACGACGCAGCGGCGCCCACCATCCAGTTCGCGCGCGGCTACCTGCAAGCGCTGCAGGCCACGCAGCCGCCGGACCTGGACGCAATCCGCGCCGAACTGCACGCCTTGCGGCTGCCGTAATCGCCGGGCCTAGCGCACCAGCGGACGGTGCTTGGACTCCACCGTCCAGGTCAGCACGGCGGGACAAGCCGCATGCTGTATCGCCGCCAGCGCCGCGTCGGCGTCGGCGTCGGCCTGCTCGTACTGCTTGACGCCGGCGATCTTGAAATGCAGCTGCGGCATGGCGGAACTGGCCGTCTTCGACAGCGTCGGCAGGAAGCCGCGATCGGCCAGCACCTTGCGGCACGGCTCGATGTCGCTCAGGTTGTCCGACTCCAGCTCGATCTTCAGCAGCCAGTTGACGGCATAGCCGCGCGCGGCCTCCTCCGGCACCGGGCGCATCAGGTCCGACGGCACGGTGGCGGCGGCGGCCATCAACGGGGCGCACAACAACAGCGCGGAGACAATTTGACGCGACATCGGCATTCCTCGGAAGACGTTAAAGCGTCATGTTAGCAGGATAGGATAAAGGCTGCCGACCAACAGCAACGCCATCACCAGGTTGAAGATACGCACCGAGCGCGCATCCTGCAGCACGCGCCGCATCGCCACGCCGAACAGCGCCCACGAGCCGACGCAGACGATGCCGATCAAGCCGAACACGCTCGCCAGCATCGCCACGTCCAGTGTCGAGAAGCCCGGCGGCAGATAGGTGGTCAACGCGCCGACCGCCATTACCCAGGCCTTGGGATTAATCCACTGGAAGGCCGCCGCGCCGAAAAAACTCATGGGCTTGGACAGGCCGGCCTGCTCGGCGCTCATCGGCGCCGCATGCGCCAGCTTCCACGCCAGCCACAGCAAGTACAGCGCGCCGGCATACTTCAGGATCACCTGCAGCATCGGCACCTGGTCGAACACCGCGTGCAGGCCCAGGCCGGTGGCGAAGATCATGAACGCAAAGCCGCAGCAGATGCCGAACAGATGCGGCAGCGAGCGCGTAAAGCCGTGGTTCAGGCCCGAGGCCAGCATCATGGCGTTGTTCGGCCCCGGCGTGATCGTGCTGATGGTGGCGAAAGTACACAAAGGGAGCAACAGATCGGGGGACATGGGCTTATCCGGTGGCTGGGAGGAGTAGCCATTGTATTGGACGCGCTCCAAACTGTACCAGTACACTTATGCGATAACTGTGTGTAAGTGTATTGGGTGTTCGACCGATACGACTCGCCTTCGCTGCGAAGGCTAATAGGCGACGTCTTCCAGCCGGTAGCGGAATTTTCTGCGCTCAGGCAAGTCCCATCCGGGCTCGCGGTCGGCGTTGCGCGGGGGTGTGTTGGCCGGGGGCGCGGCCTGTGGCGCGGGCAACGCCGGCACTGGTGCGACAGGCAATGGAGGAGCAGCGGCGGGGATGGGCATGATCGGAGCTCCCTGCGTGGCGGCCGGCGTGGAGACTGGCGTTGCCGCAGGCGCCTTCGCTGCGGCGATCAGTTCGTCGCGCAGTCTGCGCGCGGATTTGAACGTCTTATCACCCGGACGGCGAACGTATAAATCCTGCCATGCATTGCGTGTCGAGCGGGCGAACGACTGGGCGAACTGGTTCGGCGAAACAGCCTGGCCGTTGTGGATGATCTGGTCGCCTTCGACGCGCGCGTAGTTGTTTTCGCCGTAGCTCCAGGATTTCAACACAGTGCCTTCGGGAAGGAACAGGGATTTCCATTGGTAGCCGTGCATGCCCGACAAGTCCGCGCCCGGCTCGAATCTGGCCGGGTCCGACAGCCAACATTCGATGGCCTGGGCCATGGCTTCCGACAGGTCTTGCGAGCCGCCACGGCGGCGAAGTTTCTCGATCAGCTTGAGCAGGGTATCGGTGGGCAGTTGCACGCTCATTGTGGTATTCATTCGATTTTCTCCCCTATTTTCTTCGGCATTTCCATATTTAGACCGGGAAATCCGGGAATAGTTCAAAGCTTGAAAAAATCGAAGAAAATCGAACAGAAAATCGAAGCTTAGCTAGAAGGAGCGCGGAGGAGCACCCCCTGTGCATACTCCCGCACCGGCGCGCGCCGTCCCTTCAAAGCTTGCGCTTGCCCTGGCGGCCCAGCAGCTTGTAGAAGCTCTCCAGCTCGCGCCGCACCAGGTCCTGCCCGTTCTCGATCACGAAATCCTGGAACGCCGCCGCCACCTTGGGGATGGGCTGGCCGCTCAGGTGCATGATGTGCCAGTCCGCCTCCACCGGGCTCTCGTGCATCGGCAGCACCGCCAGCAGGCCGGCCTCGAACTCCAGGCCGCACGCGTGCACCGACAGGAAGCCCAGCCCCAGCCCCGCCGACACCATGCGCTTGATCGCCTCGTTGCTCGACACCTCCGAGCCGAATTCCAGCGGATGCCCCGCCTCGCGCAGCAGCTTCTCGACCGCCGTGCGCGTGCCCGAACCGCGCTCGCGCACCAGCAGGTTGGCGGCCATCACATCGTTGAGCGTGATCTTTTTCTTCTTCATCAGCGGATGCGCGGGGCTGGCCACGAACGCCATCGGATGGCGCGCGAACTTGGCGGCGTTGGTGCGCAGCTCGCGCGGCGGCGTGCCCATGATGGCCAGCTCGATCTCGTGCCGCGCCAGCATCTGCACGATCTCCGCCCGGTTCCCCACCTGCAGCTTGAGGCGCACGTCGGGCCGCTTCATCGTGAACGGCACCAGCAACGGCGGCAGCAAATGCTCCGCCGTCGTCACCGCGCCGATGCGCAGCGTACCGCTGGTGACGCCCTGCAGCGCCGCCAGCTCGTCGCTGGCCTGCTCCCACAGGCGCAGGATGCGCTCGGAGAACTCCACCATCACCTCGCCGGCAGCGGTCAGCTGGATGTTGCGGCCCACCTTGCGCGTCAGCGGAATGCCGGCGATCTCCTCCAGTGTGCGGATTTGCAACGAAACCGCAGGCTGCGTGACGTGCAGCGCGTCCGCCGCGCGCGACACGCTTTCGTGGCGCGCCACCAGTATCAGCGCCTGTAGCTGGCGAAAGCTGGCTGGATACATAAGCTATTCCTTATCAATTATCGAATATGTTTAATTTTTCTTTTGTTCATTGTACCCGTATATTCATAATCATCTGACATCGTTTTAAGCGAGACCGACATGAGCATCGACGTAATCTTCCTGGGCCTGGACGGCGTACTGTTCGACACCGAAGCGCTGCACCTTGCAGCCTGCAACGCGGCGTTCGCCAACGCCGGCCTGTCGGTACGCTGGACGCTGCCGGCGCTGCGCGCCGCCGCCGCCACCCATGGATACGCCCGCGCCATCGGTTCCGCCATCGCCTGCGAGCCGCTCTCGCGCGACAAGGCCCGCGTGGCCGAACTGTTCGCCGACAAGCACCGCCAGTTCCACCAGGCGATCAGCGCCCGGCCGCCCAAGGCCCTGCCGGCCGCGCTGGCCCTGATCGACGACGCGCTCAACGACGGCTGCAAGATCTGCGTGCTGACCGACCTGCCGGCGCCCGCCACCTCGGCCCTGCTGAGCGGCTGCTTCGACGCCGATGTCAACAGCCTGTTCGCGGTGGTCACAGGTGGCGCCAATTTCGACGGCCCCGCAGGCACCGGCCCATATGCCCGCGCGCTGAACGCCATGAGCGTCTCGCCGCAGGACGCCATCGCCATCGACACCGCCGTGCCGGGCCTGCGCGCCGCCGAGGAGGCGGGCCTGTGGACCGTCTCGGTCGCCCCATACGGCAACGACGTGGTGCGTCCGCGCCAGTTCATCACCTACGACGCGCTGCGCGAGCTGCGTTCAAGCCCCTACACGCCCGACCAGCGCGCCAAGCACGAACTGGCCGCGTAGGGCGACGCGGCCGCAGAGCCGCAGCACAGATTTCTTAACTATCTGGAGGCGCATCATGGAAACCATCGTCATCGTAGGAGGCGGTGCGGGCGGACTCGAGCTCGCCACCCGTTTGGGCGACACCCTCGGCGCCAGCAAGCGTGCCCGCATCCTGCTGGTGGACCGCTATCCCGGCCATTTCTGGAAGCCCCTGCTGCACACGGTCGCTTCCGGCAAATGCGATCCCCGCGTGGAGGAGCTGTCCTTCCCCGCCCAGGCGGTGGAGCATGATTTCGAATTCGTGCAGGGCGAGGTGCTGTGCATGGACCGCGCGCACCAAACCGTCACGCTGGCACCGCGCAAGGGCAACGGCAGCGACGGCGTATGCCGCACCATCAACTACGACAAGCTGGTGCTGGCACTGGGCGCCATCACCAATTTCTACAACGTGCCCGGCGCCGCCGAACACGCGCTCACGCTCGACAACGTGGACGACGCCGAGTCCTTCCGCCGCCGCTTCCTCGATGCCTGCATCAAGGCCGGAGAACAGAAGACCCAGGTGAACGTGGTCATCGTCGGCGGCGGCGCCACCGGCGTGGAGCTGGCGGCGGAATTGAGCAACAGCGCCCGCGCGCTTGCCGCCTACCGCGTGCACACGCTGGACCCGGAGACCGATATCCGCATCAGCGTGATCGAGCGCGGCCAGCACCTGCTGCCGCAACTGCATCCGCAGCAGGCCAACCGCGCCGCGCGTGAACTGCGCGCGCTCGGCATCGAAGTATTGACCGGCACCGCCGTCGCCGAAGTAACGCAGGATGCGGTGATCGACGCCGCCGGCAACGTCCACCGCGCCGACCTGACCTTGTGGGCGGCCGGCGTCGAAGCGCCGCAGCTGTGCGCGACGTTTGGACTGGCAGTCAACAATCTGCGCCAGATTATTGTGGACGCCAGCCTATGCTCGGCCAACGACAGCCAGGTGTACGCGCTGGGCGACTGCGCCAGCTACGTGTGCCCGATCAAGGGCGCCGCGCCGCCGCGCGCGCAGGTGGCGCACCAGCAGGCGATGTTCCTGGCCGACCTGCTGGCCCGCCGCAACGGCACGCCGCGTCCGGACTTCCGCTACCACGACTACGGCTCCCTCGTTTCGCTGGGACCGCAGACCGCGGTGGGCGTGCTGACCGGCGCCATCACCGGCAAGAGCATCCGCGTGGCAGGCGCCACGGCGAGCCTGCTGTATCAGCTGCTGTACCAGAAGCACCTGCTCAACCTGCACGGCACCGCACGCGTGGCGACCCAGGCGCTGGTCGACTGGTTGCGGGCGAAAATTCAGCCGCCGGTGAAGCTGTCGTGAGGTGTAATCGCCGTATAATGCGGTGATGACAACCTTAACTTCGTTAAGCAAAACCAGCCAGGCAGCGCCTCCGCCCGCAACGGTGGAGGCGCCCGGCATTGCGGCCGCCAACGCAGCCGCCGCCAACACCACGACGCCTCCCACGCCGGCTTCGGTGGTGCGGCTCAGCGGCGCCGGCGCGCCGGCCATCGACGGCATTGGGCGCGCGCCGCTGCCGCTGGTGTGGGAACGCAGCGGCAAGGATGCCGTCTCCGCCCTCATCGCCCGCAACTACAACTACCTGCCGCCCACCAGCAGCTTCAAGAACCTGGGCGCCGCCCTGCTGGAGCGCTTCAAGACCGACGATACGAACTTCTCGCAATCGCTGCAGCAAGTGCCGCAGGATCTGAACACCGGCACCTACGACGCGCTGCTGTACGCCCAGCTGCCGCCGCTGCACCGCCTCGGCGACAACCAGGCCGGCCTCACCGTCACCACCAAAAGCGGCGTCAAGGTCACCCTGGCGCTGGACAGCTCGGACAACGGCATCGCCGTGCAAGTGCAAAGCAGCGGCAAGCTCAGTGACGACGAACGCGCGGCGCTGGCCGGACTCTCGACCGCCTTTCAAAAAGCGATCGACGGCCTGGCCGCCGTGCCGCCGAAAATCGACCTGGCCGGCCTGACCGGATTCGATCCATCGGTGCTGTCCTCGGTGGACCTGCGCTCGACGCTCAAGCTGAACGAAACCGACACGCAGCAGCTGGACTTCCACGCCGACGCCAAACAACGCACGGTGCGCTTCAACGGCCCGGCCGGCGAAGCGAAGATCAGCGTGGACCTGAGCCAGCCCGCAAGCTGGGGCGGCAAGGAGCAGCAAGCCAAGGCGCTGGCCAACTACCTGCACCAGTTCGACCAGGCCGCCGCGCGCGGCCACGGCGACGCCGCGCTGGCCGGCCTGTTCAAGGACGCCGTCACCCAGATGCACAGCGACTACGGCCAGCAGCCCGCCGCGCCGTCGCAAAGGATCAAGCTGACCGGCGAGGACCACGCCATCCTCACCGGCCTGGCCGACTTCAGCGCCTCGCTCACGCAAACCGAAACCTCGCCCAACCCGCTGCGCCCCGGCGAGCATGACACCTTCGACTACCAGACCTCGCAAAGCACCAGCGTGCAAGGCCGCACCCAGTTGGACCGCTCGATATCGCAGCAACAGCAATCGCAGCTCAAGGCCAGCTACCACCTGCCCAACAAGCCGGGCGGCATACTGGAGCTGCTGGTCGATCCGGCATCGCAGAACTACAACTACATCACGGTCGACGACAGCGCCAGCAGCAACGCCGCGCTGGCGTACGACGAGGGCGCATTGTCCAAGGCCACGCTGGAGCAATCGGCCAGCCAGTCGACGCGCACCGTCAAATACCTGATGGACAAGGTGGTCGACGACTACACCGTGCCGTTCAACGCAAGCCACACCCGCGACCTGCTCGAGCTGCTGGCGCCCAGGATCAAACCCGACGAGGATCAACGCCGCCGCACGCTGGACGCGGTCAACCAGATGATCACCCTGCAACCGGAACCAGGCTTACTTCCCCAATGACTCCAGAATCCACAGTGCTGATGGCGGCCTACAACGCCTCGATGAACCAGAAGATGTACGCCGCCGCCGCACGCCTGCCGCACGCCGACCTGACCGCCGACCGCAACGCCTTCTTCGGTTCCATCCTCGGCACCATGAACCACCTGCTGGCCGCCGACACAATCTGGCTGAGCCGCTTCGCCACGCATCCGGCCCGCTACAGCGCGCTGGCGCCGATGCTGGACCTGCCGGCGCCCTCCAGCCTCACGCACAGCTTCGGCGACTACCTGCCGTCGCTGCTGGCCCACCGCCACCGGCTGGACGCCATCGTCACGGAATGGGCGCCGCAAGTCAGCGCGGAGCATCTGGCGCAAACCATGGAATACCGCAGCACCCGGGGCGACCTGTATCGCAAGCACTTCGGCAGCCTGGTGCTGCACTTCTTCAACCACCAGACCCACCATCGCGGCCAGGTCAGCACGCTGCTCACGCAGGCCGGCGTCGACATCGGCGTCACCGATTTGCTGGCCATGGTCCCCGACATCGAAGCGCCGTGAAGATCGCCGTCTACAGCACCCAGCCGTACGACCGCCGCTTCCTCGACGAAGCGCGCCAACGATACGCGGTCGACGCGGCCTACTTCTCCGACCCGCTGACGCTGGACACGGTGCCGCTGGCGCAGGGCTGCGCCGCCGTCTGCGTGTTCGTCAACGACCAGCTGGACGCCGCCGTGCTGCAAGCGCTGCATGCGCTGGGCGTGCGCGCCGTGCTGCTGCGCTGCGCCGGCTTCAACCAGGTCGACCTGCGCGCCGCCGCGAGCCTCGGCCTGTTCATGGCGCGCGTGCCGGCCTACGCGCCGGAAGCGGTGGCCGAACACGCGCTGGCGCTGGCGATGACGCTCAACCGCCACACGCACCGCGCCTACGCGCGCGTCCGCGAGGGCAATTTCTCGCTGGACGGCCTGCTCGGCATGACCTTGAACGGGAAAACGGTCGGCATCGTCGGCGCCGGCCAGATCGGCACGGTGGCGGCGCGCATCTTCAAGGGACTCGGTTGCACGGTGCTGGTCAGCGATCCGGCGCCGACGCCGCAGCTGGACGGCGTGGCCACGCGCGCCAGCCTCGACGAGCTGCTGGCCGCGTCGGACATCGTCTCCCTGCATTGCCCGCTGATGGAAGCCACGCGCCACATGATCGACGCCGCCAGCCTGGCGCGCATGAAGCCCGGCGCGATGCTGGTCAACACCTCGCGCGGCGCGCTGATCGACACGGCCGCCGTGATCGACGCGCTCAAGTCGCGCCAACTGGGCGCGCTGGCGATCGACGTCTACGAGCAGGAGGCCAACCTGTTCTTCCACGACCACTCCAGCGACATCATCGCCGACGACGTGTTCCAGCGCCTGATGACCTTCCCCAACGTGCTGGTCACCGGCCACCAGGGCTTCTTCACCATCGAGGCGATGCGCGAGATCGCCGCCGTCACCTTCGACAACCTGGCCTGCCACATGAACGGCACGCCCTGCGCCAACCTGCTGCCTGCTAGCTCGTAACCGGCAGCGTCAGGACGAAGCGGGTGCCCGTACCGAGCTCGCTCTCCACATCGATCTTGCCGCGCAAGACGCCGTACACGATGTTGTAGACGATGTTCAGCCCCAGCCCCGAACCGCCCTTCCCCAGCTTGGTGGTGAAGAACGGATCGTAGATGCGGCCCATGTTCTCGGGCGCGATGCCGGAGCCGTTGTCGCTGATGACCACCTGCACCCGCTCCGCGTCGAGCATGCGGGCGGCGACCAGGATCTCGCCTTCGGTGCGCCCTTCGAAGCCGTGCGTCAGGGCGTTGTTGATCAAGTTGATGAGCACCTGCCCGAACGGCCCCGGATAACTCTTCATCTGTATCGTCGGCGGGATATCCTGGCGCACCGTGATGCCGCTCTTCTTAAACGTCGGCAGCAGCAGCAACAGGATCTCGTCGACCAGGTCGCACAGCTGGAACTCGCGGCACTGCGACGTGGTGCGGTCCACCGCCACCTGCTTGAAGCTCGACACCAGGTCCACCGCCCGGTGCAGGTTGCGCAGCACGATCTCGCCGCCGCTGGCGATGTCGTTGACGAAGGCCTGCAGCGTCGAGCGCTTCATGCCGTCGGCGGTCAGGCGCGTGAAGGCGCGGGTCTGATCGATCAGCGTGCTGACCGCCAGCAGGCTGTTGCCGATCGGCGTGTTCAACTCGTGCGCCACGCCCGCCACCAGCGATCCCAGGGCCGCCAGCTTCTCGCTGCGCACCAGTTCATCCTGCGCGTGGCGCAGCGTCTCCAGCGATTCGGCCAGCTCCTTGTTGGCGTCCACCATCTGCGCGGTGCGCAGCTGCACCAGCTCCTCCAATTTGTCGCGGTACTGGATCAGCTCCACCTCGCTCTTCTTGCGGTCCGTGATGTCGGTCGAGATGCCGCCCATCGCCCACGTCTTGCCCTGCTCGTCGCGCAGGCAGAATTTTTCCGAGATATAGGTCCGCACCACGCCCTCGGCATCCGGCACGCCCTCCTCGTAGATGTAGGAATGGGAGGACTCCAGCGCGCGGCGGTCGCCCTCGCGTATCACCTGCACGGTGTCGTCGTCGAAGATGTCGGCGTCCTTGTGGCCGATCGGGTCGGGCGAGCCTGGCGGCAGCACCTTGCGCAGCCGCTCGTTGACCATCAGGTAGCGCCCTTCGAGGTCCTTGACGTAGATGACCGCCGAGGACTTGTCGGCGATATTGGTCAGCAGCGACTGGCTCACCCGCAGCGCGGCGTCGCGCGCGGCGACGGTGGCCAGCATGGTGTTGAAGGCGGCCGACAGCCGCCCCACCTCGTCGTTGGAGAAGTGCGGCGCGCGCAGGTCGTAGCGCTGCTCGCGCGTGACCTGGTCGGCCACCTTCGACAGCGCCACCAGCGGCTGGGTCACCAACCGCCGCAGGCCGATCGCCTGCAGCGCGCCGCCGATCAATAGCGTCATCAACACCACCGCCAGCACCAGGCCGTATTTGCTCAGGCGTTCGGCCAGCGGCTGCAAGGCGTATTCCACCTGCAGCGAGCCGACCTCCTCGTGCTGGAAGCGCACCGGCGCCAGCATCGACAGGAAGTCGCCGTGGAAGCTGTGGCCGGACGGCGCCATCTCCTCCGGCCACGTGCAGCGCGCCGCGCCGCGCCGGGCATAGCTGGCGAACGGCTGGTGGTGCGCGTCGAACAGGCAGGCGCTGTCGATGTCCGGCGTGCCGCGCAGCGCCGACAGCGTGCGGGTGGCGGCGCTGCGGTCGCCGAAGTTCAGGTCGACGTCGAGGTTGAGCGACACCAGGTCCATGCGGCTGGCCAGGTCCTGCACCAGCCGCACCCGCACCACGCTGATGTCGTAGGCGATGAGCGCCGCCAGCGCCACCAGCATCGCCGCCAGCGCCGTCAACAGCGCGACGATCAGCAGCTTGCGCTGCAAGGCCAGGTCGTTCCAGCGGTGCGGGATGACGCTCACTTGGCGTCTCCACCGACCACGCGTTCGGCCAGCGCCAGCATGCGGGGATTGAGGCCGACGCCGGAATGCTTGGCCGCCGTCAGGTTGACTTCGAAACGGATGCTGCCGTCCACCAGCAGCATGTTGATCATGCCGCCGTCGGCCAGGAAGGAGGCGGAGTCGCCGATGGTGAGGATGGCCTGCTCGCGCATGCGGGTCAGCCACGCGCTCTGGCGGCTGCGTTCGGGCAGCGCCAGGTAGACCGCGTGACAGGGATCGGTTTCCTCCATGCGGCTGACGATGCGCAGTTCCAGCGGATGGCTGCCTGCCGCGCGCTTCTGCAGCTGGCGCGCCATGTCGGCCGCGCCGGCGCCCACCATGCACACCACCAGCGGCGCGTGCGGATCGGCCAGCGTCGGCGCCGGCCAGCTGGCGTAGCGGGTGAAGTTGAGGATGTAGGCGGCCTTGACCTGCTGCTCGGGCATGGCCTGCTCGGCGCGCACGGCAACGCCGGCCAGGGCCGCCAGCTGGCAGGCCAGAACGGCCAGCATCCGGTATCCCGCCATGCGCTGTCGCTTCATCGTGCCCTCTGCCTCCAAGTAGCGCCGCCGCGTGTTTCCAGGGCTGGAACGCCTCTCGATTTTATCCGAATAGCTCCAGGAGCAAGTTTTTTTCGCTAGTCCGCAAGGACTTGTTCTCGAAACACAACGCGCGCCGCCCACGGCCGGCTTGCAGCTTGTGATCATGCGGAAATTGGTGAATACTTTGTTAAATCGCGCGACAAAGGGGAACACTCTTGATCGGGAGCACACAGCATCGCAGCATCCAGGCCCCGGCCGGGCCGGCGCGCTGGCCCCGGGCGCGGCTGCCGTCCGCCTGCGCGACGGCGCTGCTGTTGCTGCCCCTGGCCGCTGCCGCTGCTACTGCTGCCGCCGCCGATGGCGCCGGCGGCGACGACACATTGTTCGACCTCAGCCTCGACCAGCTGCGCAACGTCAAGGTGCTCACCGCCACCAAGACCGCCACCCCGCTGTACGCGACGCCGGCCGTGGTCACCTTGGTCACGGCCGACGACATCGCCCGCTACGGCTACCAGACGCTGGCCGAGGCGCTGTCCCACGTGGCCGGCTTTGTCGAGAGCGACGACCGCCTCAACCACAACTTCGGCGTGCGCGGCATCAGCGCCGGCGCGCAGTCGGCCAGCCGCGCCATCAAGATTTTGCTGGACGGCCAGCCGATCGCCTTCCGCAGCACCCAGCAGCAGCTGACCGGGCTGGAATTCATCCCGATGAACATGGTCGAGCGCATCGAGATCGTGCGCGGGCCGGTGTCGGTGCTGTACGGCGCCGACGCGCTGCTGGGCGCGGTCAACGTCATCACCCGGCGCGACGGCACCGAGCAGCGCCTGGCGCTGGGCCACGAATGGTCCGGCGGCGGCCGCAGCGCCGACCTGCTGGCCGCCAGCGGCAGCGCGCAGTTCGGCACGGCGGCCGAGGGCGCGCCGTCGCCCTACTGGCTGGCCTGGGGCGTGCAGGCGGCCAAGGCCGACCGCGCCGGCCTGGCGCTGCCGCGCATCTCGCCCGACTACCAGCGCTACGCCGCCCTCAGCCCGGCCCCGGCCGACGACGCCGACCCGCGCAGCCTGTACCTGCGCGGCGGCTGGCGCGGCGCGGCCGACGAAGTGCAGGCCAGCGTCTTCTGGCAGCGGCAGGACAGCGACAACGTCTTCGCCAGCCTCAATCCGCTGCTGCGCCCGCCGAGCCGCGTGGTGCTGGAACAGGGCTTCGTACACCTGGGCGCCAACCACCGCTTCAACGAGCAGCACACGCTGCGCGCCAGCCTGAACTACGGACAGGGCGAGCCGGGCAGCGGCGACCGCCTGCGCACCGGCGCCGCCGACTATTACCTGCTGCGCGACTTCGGCTACAAGGCGGTCGACGGCAGCGTCGAATGGCTGTGGCAACCCAGTGAGCAGACCAGCCTGCTGCTGGGCGCCGACGCGCTGCGCGACCGCGAGACGCTGGAATCGTTCCGCCGCCACAGCCTGGTCGACGGCAGCGACTTCCAGCTCAGCCAGCCGGGCGAGAAAACGCTGCGCAACACCGGCCTGTACGCGCAATGGCAGTTCCCCCTGGTCGGCAAGTGGCAGGCCATCCTCGGCGGCCGCCAGGACCGGCACTCGGTCTACGGCACGCAGGAATCGCTGCGCGCCGGCGTGGTCGGCACCTTGCCGGGCGAGTGGGGCCTGAAGGTGCTGGGCGGCACCGCCTTCCAGGCGCCGTCGGCCGAGCTGCTGTACCGCACCGCCGTGCAGCCGGGCGACATCAAGGGCAACCCCGAGCTGGCGCCGCAGAAATCGCGCACGCTCGAACTGCAACTGAGCACGCCGCCGCATCCGCGCTGGAACGGCGCGCTGACGGTCTACCACACCAAGGTCAGCGAGCTGGTCACGCTGGAGCAGGCCTTCTTCAACCTGGTGGCGCGCAACACCAGCGACAGCAAGGTCAACGGCGTGGAGCTGGAGCTGCGCTACCAGCGCGACTGGTTCAACGCCTACGCCAACCTGAGCCGCGCCAACGGCAGCCGCGGCATCAACCGCTACACGCTGGCGCCGCTGGCCCAGCGCAGCGACGGCGAGCTGTTCCCCACCAACAGCGCCAACGCCGGCGCCAGCGCCAGCCTGATGGGACAGAAGCTGCTGCTCAGCCTGGACAACCGCTACGTCGGCCCGCGCCCGGCCGCCACCGCCAACGTGCTGCTGGCCAACCAGAGCTACCACCTGGCCAGCTACGTCGACACCACGCTGAGCGCGCGCTGGAGCCTGAACGCCCGCGCCAGCCTGCGCGTGCAGGTGCGCGACCTGTGGAACAGCCAGTATGTCGATCCCGGCGTCGGCGGCATCGACTATCCATCGCTGGGCCGCCGCTATGGAGTGCAATATGAATACCGCTACTAGCCGCCTGCTGGCCGCCGCCGCGTTGTCCCTGCTGGCGTCCTGCGGCGGGGGCGGCGGCACCGGCGACGCCACCACGCCGCTACCGGCCAATCCGATCAAGGCCATGATCGATCCGTCCGCCATCAACATCGCCTCGGTGGGCTGGCGCACCTCGACCCGCGACGCCTTCCTGCTGGCGGCCAAACAGATCAACGACGCCGGCGGCGTGCTGGGCAAGCGCCTGAACGCCATCGCGCTGGTCGCGCGCGACAACGCCGAGGCGCAGGACATGGGCCAGCAGCTGCTGGACGCCGGCGTCATCGCGCTCAACGTCTCCACCTCCACCCGCGTGCTCAACCTGCTGCCGCAGGCGCTGGCCAAGGGCGTGCCCATCCTGACCGAATCGAGCTCCTCGCCCACGCTGAGCACGGTGGCCGACAACGACCTGGTGTACCGCATCGGCGTCTCCGACGTCGACGCCACGCCGGTGCTGGCCAAGGTCGCGTGGGAAGCGGGCAAGCGCCGCGCCGTGGTGCTGATCAACGCCGGCGACGCCTTCGGCGCCGGCCTGGCCAGCCTGTTCACGCCGGCCTTCCAGAAGCTGGGCGGCCAGGTGGTGGCCACGGTCACCATCCCGTTCGGCCTGAAGAACGGCTTCGCCGGCTACCTGAAGCAAGTCTACGACGCCAAGCCGGACGTGATCCTGAACGGCATCCTGGCGGCCGACATCTCGGCCAATGTGCTCAACGAATCGCTGCCGTTCCAGAGCGGCGCCATGTGGCTGCTGCCCGGCACCGCCGCCGGCAACCAGACCTTCCTCGACAACCTGGCCGACCCGGGCAAGCTGATTGGCGGCGCGCGCGGCTCGGCCGCCACCATCGGCGCCTACGGCAACAGCTCCTACCAGAGCTTCCGCACCGGCTACATCGCCCAGTACGGCAGCGAGCCGCAGGACTTCACCGCGCCCACCTACGACATCGCGATGGTGATGGCGCTGGCCATCGAGCGCGCCGGCCTGGTCAACAACAGCAAGAGTCCCACCGGCCTGATGGTGCGCGACAGCCTGCGCTTCGTGATGAACGCGCCGGGCGAGAAGGTGCGGCCGGAAACCATCGGCGCCGCACTGGCGCTGGTCCGGGCCGGCAAGGACGTCGACTACGCCGGCGCCTATGCCGACATCGACTGGGACGGCGTGGGCGACATCGTCGGCCAGGTGCCGTTCACCGTGTTCCGGCTCGACACGGCGGCCCGCAGCTGGGACGCCAGCGAGCAGCTGATCATCGGCCTGCCCCGTTGAACGGCATCGGTGGCGCTCAAAAAATGATCGCCGGCACATCTTTTCCCCGGTAACATCAGCGTTCCGCATGACAGGTATGCGGAATGCATGGTTGTGCGGCCGAGGCCGGCTGGCTATACTGCACTGCAACATGCACGTTTCTTCACATTCGATCGCAGTCCAAATCCGGGGAAGGTCATGTCTCTCGCTTACCGCGCCAATGCCGATTTCGCCAAGTTAAACCATCCGATGCGGGTGCCGCTGTCGGCGGAAATCCACTCGCGGCCGTTCCTGCAACTGCAAGCGCCGGAAGGCCTGACCCATTTCGCGCTGTACGTGCAGCAGGACCAGCCGTCGCAAAAATACCACCGCAGCACCCAGCACCAGATCCTGGAGCAGCTGTGCCTGCACTACGGCGTGGCCGCGCCCGCCCCGCAGGCGCGCTACTTCTTCCACGACTTCGACCGTTTCCGCCTGAAATGGGAATGCCACACCGAATTCGCCACCTACACCTTCGTCGAGCGCCAAGACCCGGTGGGGTCAAGTCTGACATTCGGACACGAGGTCGGCAGTAGCGACGACAACGGCAGTGCTCGTGTCCGAATGTCAGACTTGACCCCGGCGTTTGAGCGCATGCCGCTGCGGCATGTGCCGCAGGAGTGGCTGGCTGGATTGCACGGCAAGATCATCGTGGCCGCCCATGTGCTGCTGTGCCAGGGTCAGCCGGACGACGCCGGCGCGACCGATGCCATCCGTGAACTGTTCCAGGGCAAATCGCTGGTCGGCAGCAGCGTCGGCAGCGGCGCCGAGGTGTGGACCGATTTCCTGATCCAGCCCGACGGCTTCAGCCGCTTCGTGGTGCGCGACCTGAGCCTGCGCGAGTTCCAGGCCGGCCGCCTGGTCGGCCGCCTGCTGGAAATCGAAACCTACCGCATGATGGCCCTGCTGGGCCTGCCGCAGGCGGAAGCCAGCCAGCCGCTGCTCAACGGCATCGAGAACGAGCTGGCCGACCTGACCGCAACGCTGGTGCAGGGCGACCTGCCCGAGGGCGTGGCCAACGAGGCGCGCGAGGAACAGGCGCTGCTGCACCGTATCACCAGCCTGGCGGCGCGGCTGGAAAAGCTGTCGGTCAACAACAGCTACCGCTTCGCGGCGGCGCAGGCCTACTTCAGCCTGGTGCAGTCGCGCATCCAGGAGCTGCGCGAGGTCCGCATCGCCGGCATGCCGACCCTGGCCGAGTTCATGGGCCGCCGCCTGGCGCCGGCCATGCACACCTGCACCTCGGTGTCGCAGCGGCAGGAGACGCTGGCCAAGCGTATCGCCCGCAGCAACGACCTGCTGCGCACGCGCGTCGGCATCGAGCAGGAGCGGCAGAACCGCAAGATCCTGCAGTCGCTGGACGCGCGCGCGGCCCAGCAGCTGCGCCTGCAACAGGCGGTGGAAGGTTTGTCGGCGGTGGCGATCTCGTACTACACGCTGGGCCTGATCGGCTACGCGGGCAAGGCCCTGAAGGCCAGCAACATCCCGGTCAATCCCGACATCCTCACCGGCCTGGCCGCGCCGCTGGTGTTCATCGGCGTGTGGATGGGCTTGCGCCGGCTGCACAAGCAGCTGACCGAGAAGCCGGTCAGGATTGCGGCTGGTTGAAGCGGCTGGCCAGGAAGCTGGCGATGCGCTGCTGCGTCGCCTCCAGGTAGGGGATGTTCATGTGGTCGGAGTCGGGCACGATTTCGTCCGCATGCAGCTGGCCGAGCTTCTCGACCAGCAGGTCGGTGTGCGAATGCGGCACCACGTCGTCGAAGGCGGCGCGCAGCACATAGGTCGGCGCCTTCAGGTGGTGCGCGTACTTGACCGACTCGAATTTATGCCGCAGCACATACTCCACCGGGATCGCCTTGAACTTACGCTGGGCCAGGGCCAGGATGGAATCGTAGGGCGTGATCAGCACGATGGAATTGGCGTCGCGCTCCATCGCCACCTGCACCGCCACGCCGGAACCGAGGCTGCGCCCCACCACCGCGATGCGCTTGGAATCGACGTGATGACGCTCGCTGAGCCAGTCGAACAGCATGCGGCCGTCGTCGACGAAATGCTCCTCGGCCGGATCGCCGTGCGAATCGCCGTAGCCGCGATAATTCACCGCCAGCACCGCCATGCCGGGGAACAGCTTGCCGGCGTCGCGCGCCACCCAGGACACCTCCTCCGACCGCCCGCCGAAATAAATCACGCCCGGATGCGGCCCCGCCACCGGCGGCGTCATCAGCCAACCGGACAGCCGCGTGCCGTCGTTGGAGCGCACCACGATCGGCCGCGTGCGGTGGCCGCTGCTGTAGGGCTTGAGCACCTCGCGCTTGCTGCCCAGCGGATTGAACAACAGCCGCTTCTGGTTGGCGGCGACCGCAGCGGTCAGCCCCATCCACAACACGCTGGCGAGCCCGGCCAATCCAGCCACTTTTTTAGAATGTTTCATGCCTCTACTCTACCTTCGTTCCATGCTGGCACGGTAATGAAAAATCGCCACGTGCGTGGTATAGGCCACAGATGGCGGCACATGGCCGTTTACACAAGTGCCGGTATAATACGCGCTCCGTTTTTCAAGCATGCCAATAATGAAACCTGCTGTCGTACTGCTGCATAGCTCCATGAGTTCCAAGGCCCAGTGGGCCGACCTGATGTCGCAACTTGAAGACGGCTTCCGCTGCATCGCCGTCGACCTTCTGGGCTACGGCGCCTCGCCCTTCCCGGCCGACGTCGACGCCGGCTACGTCCACACGCTGGCGCACGAAGTCGACGCCGTCAACGCCGCCATCGCCTCGCGCCTGGAGCCGGGCGAGGCCTTCCACCTGATCGGCCATTCCTTCGGCGGCGCCTCGGCGCTGCACATGGCGCGCCGCATGCCGGAGCGCGTGCTGTCGCTCACGCTGTTCGAGCCGGTGGCCTTCCACCTGCTGCCGGCGCAGCACCCCGCGCGCGCCGAAATCGTCGGCGTGGTGGAGCGCATCAACGCCTGCGGCCCGCAGCAGGACCGCGACGCCACCCGCATCTTCATCGACTACTGGAACCGCGCCGGCGCCTTCGACGCCGCGCCGCCGGCGGCGCAGGACAAGATGGCCGGCATGATCGCCAAGGTGCGACTGGACTTCCAGGCGCTGCTGGGCGAAGCGGCCACGCTGGACGACCTGTCGGCGCTGACCATGCCGTCGCTGGTGATGTCGGGCGCGCATAGTCCGGCCTCCACGCGCCTGCTGGCCGAGGCGCTGGCCGCCGCCCTGCCCGACGCCATCGCGCTGCAAACGCGCGGCGGCCACATGGCGCCGATCACCCACGGCGCCGTGGTCAACCCCGCCATCGTCAACTTCCTGGCCGACGCCGAAGTCACCGCCGATTGACAAGGACGGCGGCGATGTGACACTGTCGGTGCTTCGCCACCAGCCGGAAACGTCACACATGCGCAGCCCATCCTTGCAGCAGTCCCTGGCCGCCCTACTGGCGGCAGCGTTCACCATCGCCCATGCCGCGCCCGCACAGGCACCGGTCGAGGCACACGTCCCGCATGCGCCGCAGGCAGTGACCGGCACCGACGGCGTGCGCCGCCTGTACTATGAACTGGACATCGGCAATTTCTACGCCGATACCGGCGTACTGAAACTGACCGAGGCGGCAGTCTACGCCGACGGCGACGCCCGGCCGCTGGCCACCTTCAGCGGTCCCGCGCTGGCAAGCCTGCTGCGGCCCAACAAGGAACTGGAAGCCGACAACAGCCTCGCCATCGCCGGCGGCACGCACGCGCTGCTGCTGATCGCCGCGCCTTTGCCGGCGGGCCGCAAGCCACCCCGCACGCTGCGCCACACGCTCACCTTCAAAACCGCCAAGGGCGAAACGCAAACCGCCGGCGACATTCCCGTGCCGGTCGACGCCAGGCCGCCGGTCACGCTGGGCGCCCCGCTTCGCGGCGGCCTGTGGCTGGCCGACGAGGGACCGGGCCACGCCCAATCGCACCACTGGGGCGGTGCGATCGCGCAAAACGGCCGCCTGACCATCCCGCAGCGCTACGCCATCGACTTCTTCGGATTGGACGCGCAAGGCCACGCCGTCCACGCGCCGGTGGAGAAGCTGGCGGAGAGCCGCGTCGAAGACTGGGCAGGCTGGAACAGCGACGTGCTGGCCGCCGCCGACGGCGTGGTGCGCGACATGCGGGACGGCGTCGCCGACCGCAAGCCCTTGTCGCCGCAGGAGGAACCGCCGGAGCTGAGCACGCGCGCCCTGTATGGCAACTTCGTGGTGCTGGAGATAGCGCCCGGGGTCTTCGTCCACTACGCCCATCTGCGCCAAGGCAGCATTCAAGTCCGGCCGGGCCAACGCGTCAAGCGCGGCGCGCTGCTGGCTCACCTGGGCCTGACGGGCGGCGCCGGCGCGCCCCACCTGCACTTCCATGTATCGGACAAGGCCAGCTTCGCCGACTCGCAAGGGCTGCCCTTTGTGTTCGACAGCTACACGCCTGCGGGCCGCAGCAGCGAAGGCGAGGCGCTGAACAACACCTCGGCGATCAAGCTGTCGCCGCAAGCGCCCAGGCTGCGCCGCCGCATGCCGCTGGACGGCGACATCGTCGGCTTCTAGAGCGCAATTGCGGATCGCCGACGCCGCGATGCCCGAGCGCTCCGCCAGTTCGCCTATTTTCATATTTCGCTTGACCTTGAAGTGAACTTCAACCTTAACATACATCATATCCCTTACAACGCCCGGACCCGACATGATGTTCACCGCACTGGCACTACCGAACGGCAGCACCCTCCCCAACCGCTTGGCCAAGGCCGCGATGGAAGAAAACATGGCGGATGCCGGCCAGCTTCCCGGCCCGGCGCTAAACCGTTTATACCAAAGCTGGGCCGAGGGCGGCGTGGGCCTGATCATCACCGGCAACGTGATGGTCGACCGCCGCGCGATGACGGGACCGGGAACAGTGGCACTGGAAGCAGGCACGCCGCTGGAGCCTTTCCAGCGCTGGGCGCAGGCGTCGCGCCAGCAAGGCGCGCAGGTGTGGATGCAGATTAACCACCCCGGCCGCCAAGTGATGGCCAACATGGGCGGCAACGCCTGGGCGCCGTCGGCGGTGGCGCTGGACATGGGCAAGCACAGCAAACTGTTCGCGCAACCGGTCGAGATGAGCACCGCGCAGATCGAAGAAGTCATATCGCGCTTCGCAACCACCGCCCATGCCGCCGAACAGGCGGGCTTCGACGGCGTGCAAATCCACGCCGCCCACGGCTACCTGATCTCGCAGTTCCTGTCGCCGCTGACCAACCGCCGCCGCGACAACTGGGGTGGCGACCTGGCCAATCGGGCGCGCCTGCTGCTGGAGGTGGTGCGCGCCGTGCGGGCACGCGTCTCGCCCGGCTTCTGCGTGTCCGTCAAACTGAATTCCGCCGACTTCCAGCGCGGCGGCTTCTCCGAGGACGACGCGAAGCAGGTCGTGCTGCTGCTGAACGAACTGCCGGTGGACCTGATCGAACTGTCCGGCGGCAGCTACGAAAGCCCCGCCATGCAGGGCCGCACCGTCGACGGCCGCACACTGGCGCGCGAAGCCTACTTCCTGGAATTCGCCAAGGAGCTTGCCGCCGTGGCGCGCATGCCGGTGATGACCACCGGCGGCATCGCCCGCAAGGCCGTGGCCGAACAGGTATTGGCCAGCGGCGTCGCCGTGGCGGGCATCGCCACGGCGCTGGCCGAAGTGCCGGACCTGCCGCTGCAATGGCGCGCAGGCCGCGATCCGGCCGCGCTGCCGCCGCCTGTGAAGTGGAAGGATAAGACGATGGTGTCGGTCGCCATGATGGCGCTGGTCAAGCGCAGGTTGCGCGCATTGGGGAACGGCGCCACGCAGGCGCGCCGTTACTCTCCGCTGATGACGATGCTGATCGGCCAATTCCGCCTGGCGCTGCTGACCAGGCGCTATCGGGCCTGGCTGGCCGCCGCCGGCTAATCGCCCACCACGATATCGATGGTGTTCTCCAGCCAGATGCCAAGGTTGGGCGTGTGGGCGCGGCGGCCTGATGGCCCCATTTCATCCGGCGCATGGAACTTGGTCCCGATGGGCAGTATCGCGTTCAGGAACGAGATATCGCCCGGCGGGAAGTCCACATGCGTGGCCTTCGGCTCGGAGCCTTCGCCGCTCGCCTCGCGCGGCGTGAACAGGCGCAGCGCGATGTCGTCGGCGTGGTTGATGAAGGTGAGCGGCAGATTGGCCGTCGCCAGCCGCGCCCAGTAGACCTGGTCGTGGAAGCCCTTGAACTCCGGGTAGTTCCACGACAAGCCGGAGACGGTATCGTTATACGCCTTGTCCCACACATCGAACTCCACGCCCTGCCGGCGGTTCTTCCATACGCGGTAAGGCCCCCTTCCCAGCCAGCGCACGGAACGCACCTGCTGTTCGGGATAGTCGAAACTGACTCCCAGCGCATCGACCTGCTTGCCGGCTTCGACCGAGTACGCGTAGTTGACGCTCAGCGTGCCCGCCGCGTTCAAGCGCCAGTTTATCCTGTGCAGATTACCGGCATATTCAGCCCTCACCACCACGTCGCCACCTTCGACCGCCGCCCGTATCGATTTCAACGTGGCGCTGCCGGCCACCAGCCGTGGCCCGTTCGACAGCGGCGCCACGACATCGCCCTTCTTCAGTTCACGCAGATAGCCGGTCGCCTTGTCGATGGCGGCGCTCACGGTCCCTGCCTGCAGCAGGAAGCTGCCCGCGCTCTCCGTCAGCCTGGCCGCGCCGGCCGCTGGGCGTTCCGGCTGCATGCGCAACGCGACCTTTTCCGCGCCGGAGATCATCCACGACCACGTATAGATTTCGCGGCCGTCGGCGTCCGTCGCCGTGAGGTATAGCGCATCCTGCTGCGCCCAGTCCTGCGGCAAGGCGATGCGGGTGACGCCGCGCATGCCGGCCGCGACATCCGGCGCCTTGGCGCTGCCTTGTGCGACAACCGTGTGGCCAACGCCCGCGCCGAACTTCACCAGCTTCCAGCTTAGCTTGAGCCGATTCAGGTTGCTGAAGTCGTAGCGGTTCTCCAGCAAGATACTGCCGTCGAACGTCGGCGCCAGCGAGGACAATTCGCCCAACGGCAGGTAGACCGGCGACCATATCTTCTTGATCGCAAAGAAGCTGCCTTCCTTTTCCCGGTACGGCCCGAGGATGCCGTCCGGCGCCTGGTTGCCGGCGACATCGACCATGCCGCCCTTGTCGTCGCGAACGATGCCCTCGTCCACGAAGGACCAGATAAATCCGCCAGCACTGAGTGGATTGGCCAGCATCGCCCTCCACCAGTCGTCCAGGCCCGCGCCGGCGCCGCCGTCGTACAGGCCATGCAGGAACTCGGTCGGCATGAACACATCACGGCCATGGAACAGCGACGTCGCGCAGCAATCGTAGGTGGGATAGTGCGCGGTGTCGATGCCGCCGAAGTTCGCCCATGGATGGATCACGGGCCGCCGCTGCGCATCCCACATCGGATACAGCCGGTCCAGCTCAAGATTGAAGCCGCCCTCGTTCCCATTCGCCCAGAGGATGATCGACGGATGATGCTGGTCCCGCTGCACCAGCTCCTTCACCAGCGGCGTGGCGACGCCGGTGTCGTAAGCCTTCTGCCAACCGGTCAGCTCATCGATCACATACAGGCCAAGTTCGTCCGCCACGTCGAGGAAGTGCGCGTCCGGCGGATAGTGCGACATCCGCACCGCGTTCATGTTCATGTCCTTCATCAGCTTCGCATCGAGGTAGCTGAGTTCCTTGCTGGTGGTCCGGCCGGAAGTCGGCCAGATCGAATGGCGGTTCGCCCCCTTGAGGCGCACCTTCACGCCGTTGACGTACAGGCCATCGCGCTTGCGCAGTTCGACCGTACGAAAACCAATCACCTTGCTGGTTTCGTGGACCACGCGGCCGCCGTCGAGCAGCTGGAAGCGCACCCGGTACCGCTGCGGCGATTCGGCCGACCACGGAGCTATTCCGTCGAGATGCCCGCGCACATGCGCCTTGCCGTCCGCCACGGCGGCGCCCATGTCCGCGCCCAGCGGCTTTCCGTCCAGCGTGAACACGCGAGCGACCACCTTGCCGACCTGGCTGCCATCGATGAATACATCCGCGTCGAAGTCGCCGTTGTGTTTCGCGTCCAGGCTTACGCGCTCGATGTTGTGCTGTGGCTTGGCCTCCAGCCACACCGGCCGGTAGATGCCGCTGAACAGCCAGTAGTCCCCGGCGCGCTCGGCGCGGTTGACCGATGCATCGGCGGAGTAGCGGTCGACCGTCACCTCCAGCTGGTTGTCCGCGCCAAGCTTCAGCAGCGCCGACACATCGTAGCGGAACTCATAAAATCCGCCCTGGTGCACCGGCCCCGCCGGCTGGCCGTTGATCTTCACCAGCGTATCCATCATGGCGCCGCCGAAGACGATGTCGATCCGCTTGCCCCGCCAATCGGCCGGCACCTTGAAGGTGTGGCGGTAGATGCCGGTCTTGTCCGGCGCCGGGTCGTTCTGCGAGTCGCTGAAATAGCGGTAAGTGCCGAAGCCCTCCATCTCCCAATTCGACGGTACGGGAATGGTCTTCCACGTCCCGCTATTGCGCCCGCCGTTGACCATGAATTCCCAGTCGACGCGATGGTCCTTGTCCGTGCCACTCAGGTACCGGACCTGCGTGGCATCCGCCATGCACAGCCTGCTCAGCGCCAGCAGCAGGCAGCACAACAGGCCGCGCATCACAGCTGCGCGCCCAGGCGCTTGCTTTCGCCGGCCTTCAGGTTTAGCGGAATGACTTTGCCGCCGTAACGCACCTTGCCGGCGCCGGAGCCCGCCGTGCGGCGTATCGTGGCGGAAGTCAGCTTGCCGCCCGCCCATGCCACATCCACCTCGTAGCCGCCGCGCGCGCGCAGGCCCTTGACCGAGCCGGCCGGCCACGCCGACGGCAGCGCCGGCAGCAGATGGATTTCGCCGGTCTGCGACTGTACCAGCATCTCGCAGATCGCCGCCACCGCGCCGAAATTGCCGTCGATCTGGAATGGCGGATGCGCGTCCAGCATGTTCGGATAAGTGCCGCCGGCGTTGTTACCCTCGCTGCCCTTGCCGCTCTGCTGCGCAGCACGCGCGCCCGGCTTGGCCAACTGCCCGCGCAGCATCTTGTAGGCATGGTCGCCATCCAGCAAGCGCGTCCAGTAAGCCGTCTTCCAAGCCATCGACCAGCCGGTGCCGGCATCGCCGCGTCCTTCCAGCGATTTGCGCGCCGCAGCCGCCAGCTCCGGCGTTTGCGTCGGCGAGATCTGGCGCCCGGGATAAAGCCCGAACAGATGCGACACGTGGCGATGCGTATCGCCCGGCGTATCGAGCACCGGATCTTTTTTTTCCTCCATCCACTCCAGCAGCTGGCCCCAGCTGCCCACGCGTGGCGCGGCCAGCTTGTCGCGCATGGCGGCGACCTGCGCGCGGAAGGCCTGGTCGTCGCCCAACACGTCCGCAGCTTCCACGGTGTTGTTGAACAGGTCCCAGATGATCTCCTGGTCGTAGGTGACGCCATCCTCGATCGGCCCATGCTCCGGCGACCAGCCCAACGGCGCGACCAGCCGCCCGTCCGGCAGCTGCTTCAGGTAGTCCTGCCAGAAGTGCACCGCCTCCTTCATCATCGGATAGGCGACGTTGCGCAGGAAAGTCTTGTCCTGCGTGTAGGCGTAGTGCTCCCAGAAGTGCTGAGCATACCAGGCGTTGCCGGTCTTGTTCCACACATAACCCATCGCGCCGAACGGATTCGACTCGGTACGCACGGTCCAGCCGCGCACCGGCTTGCCGGCATTACCGATGAAGGTCTCTTCACGCTGGACGGCATTGCCGCTCAGGTCAGGCTTCGCCATCTGCACAGCTTCGGGATGCGCAAGCGCCTGCGCCGCCGTATCGGCGACCAGCTGCCGATACACGGGCGCCACGCCCTGCACCAGCGCGAAGAACGGCAACGCGTTCTTCGACAGGTTGGCCGGTTCCGCCGGCCAGTAGTTCATCTGGATGTTGATGTTGGTGTGATAGTCCGACTTCCACGGCGGCGTGAGGCTGTTGTTCCACAGGCCCTGAAGATTGGCCGGCAGCGAATCGCGCGAACTGGAGATCAGCAGATAGCGGCCGAACTGGAAGAACTGCGCCTCAAGTCCGGGATCGTTGCCCTCCGCCGTGTAGGTGGCGATGCGCTGGTCGGTCGGCAGCGCGCGGCGTGCCGGCGCGGCGGCGCCGAAGTCCACGCTCATGCGCTTGAACTGCGCATCGAAATCCTTCTGGTGCTCGGCCAGCAGCGCCGCCCATGGACGCGCGGCCGCACTCACCTGCGCCGTCACGCGCGGCAGCGGATGCTCGCCCTGGAACTTCCTGGCCGGGTCAAGGACGTAGCTGGTGCCGGCGCCCAGTATCAAGGTCACCGCGTCGCAGCCTGCAAACGTGATCCGGTTGCCATCGACAGCGATCGCCCCGCCCTCGTTCATCACCTGCAGCTCGCTGGCGTAGTCCATGGCATTGCTGGAGACGTCGCCCTTGCCGCGTAGCGAACCCGTGGCGACAATCCGGTTGCCCACGACGTTGATCTGCGCGTCGTGCATGTCGGTCAGTTCTATCGAACCGGTGTACTGCCCGCGCTTGTCGGCGCTCAGGCGCATCGCGATCACCTGCGACGGGAAACTGGCGAAGGCTTCGCGCTTGAACTTGGCGCCGCCGTGCGTGTAGCTGACGCTGTGCAGGCTCTGGCCGATATCCAGCTGGCGCGCATAGGCCGTGGTGGCCTGCTCGTGCCCCGGCAGGTTGATGTAGACGTCGCCGAACGGCTGGTAGGAACCCATCACCTTGTCGTCGCCGGTCCACAGCGTGATGTCGTTGAACTGGATGCGTTCCCGCGCCAGCTGACCGAAGATCATCGCGCCGATGCGACCATTCCCGATCGGCAGCGCCTCCTGCTCCCAGCCTTGCGCCGTATCCGGCGCTGGCCGGTCGTAGCGCAGCGCGAGGTCGCGGACCTCCGCTGCGTGGCACAGCTGCGCGGCGAGCAAGGCCGCCACCATCGCGTGTCGAAACATCTTATTTCCTGACCGTGATCGACTTGCCTTCGTATGCGACCACCTTGTCGGCCGCATCAAAATCATCCGAACTCGATACGCCTGCCTTGATGAAGCGCAGCTTGAACTGGCGCTTGGCCACCATGCCCTTGTATTGCCCCACGCGCTCGCCGATGGTCACAACGCCGGTCTTGTCGTTGTAGCTCAACGGGATGCGGCTGAACTCTCCGCGCAGGTAGGCATTGCTCACGCCATCATCCTCATAGAGACTGAACTTGCCGTCGGCACCGGTGTAGATGTTGAGGGTGATCGGCGCATCCGGTTTCTCATCCACATACTGCGTCACAGGCCCCATCGGCAGGATCGAGCCGGCCTTCACCAGCAATGGCATGCGTGTCTCAGGCGCCTTGATCGTCGCCGTGCCGCCACCCTTGTGCACTTCGCCGGTGTAGAAGTCGTACCAGCTCGCGCCCTTGGGCATGTAGACGCTGCGCTCGCGCGCACCGTACACATACACCGGCGCCACCATCAGGTTGTGGCCGAACAGGTACTGGTCCTTGATATCCTTGACCGCCTGGTCGTTCGGGAAATCCATCACCAGCCCGCGCATGATCGAGCCGGACTCGTAATGGATATCGGCGGCGGCCGAGTAAATGTAAGGCATCATGCGATAACGCAGCTTGTCGTACCAGACCATCGAGTCGCGCATCGGCGAGCCTTCCGGTGCGATCTCGTGGATCTCGCGCTTGACCACCTCGCCGTGGGAACGGAACAGCGGCGAGAACGCGCCGAACTGGAACCAGCGCAGATTGAGCTCGCGCCATTCCTTCATGTCCTCCGGGTTGCCCTTGGCCGCGCCGGTGGCACGGTTTTCCTGCGCCGAACCGACTTCGCCGACCTGGTAACGCTCTTCCTGCGCATAGCCGCCGATATCGTGCGTCCAGTTCGGGATGCCCGACATCGAAATGCTCACGCCGGCCGATATCTGGTCGTACAGGTTGTTCCAGCGGCTGGCCGTATCGCCGCTCCACACGGCGGTGGCATTGCGCTGGATGCCTGCGAAGCCGGAACGCGACAGGATGAACTGGCGCTTGTCCGGCTGGTCGCGCTTCAGGCCCTGGTAGAAGCCCTCGGTATGCGCCAGGCTATACGGATTGAAGGTGATCTCGCCCAAACCATACACGGTTGGCCCGATCAGCTTCTTGAAGTCCTCCGGCCGGGAATTGGACAGCACGTCCGCCTCGGTGTTATCCATCCACCAGGCGTCGAAGCCCAGGTCGATCAGCTTCGGCTTCATCTGGCGATAGTAGATGTCGCGCGCTTCCTTGGTGTACGGGTCGTAGTGGCTGTTCTTGTAGCCTGGGCCCACCCAGTCAAGCGCGCCGTCTTCAACGTTCTTGGTCCACATATGGCCCTTGGCCGCCAGCTCCTTGTAGTTGTCGGTGTTCGAATAGAACTTGCCCCAGATCGAAATCATCACGCGCGCATGCGCCTTGTGGGCCTCGTCCAGCATCCCTTTCGGATCGGGGAAGCGCGCCTTGTCGAAATCGTGCGAGCCCCATTGGTCCTGCGGCCAGTAGAACCAGTCCTGCACCATGTTATCCACCGGCCAGCCCTGCTTGCGGTATTCGCGCAACACGCCAAGCAGCTGCTCCTGCGTCTCGTAGCGCTGGCGCGATTGCCAGAAGCCGTAGGCCCACTTCGGCATCATCGGCGCCTGGCCGGTCAGGTGGCGATAGCCGGCGATGACCTTGTCCATGCTGTCGCCGCTGACGACGTAGTAGTTGATGCTCTGTGCGACTTCCGACGAGAAGGTCAGCGAGTGGCGTTCCGGTTCGGGCAGCGGATCGTTGTGCGTGATCGCGACCATGCCGCCGGATGGCTTCCACTCCAGGTGCAGCTTGACCGGCTTGCCGGCCTCGAACTTCACCTCGAAGTTGTGATACCAGGGATTCCAGCCCTGGCGCCACACGTCCATCACCTGCTTGCCGTCCACCGACAGCGTCGCGTAGTCCGACGAATACAGCTGCATCTTGTGCACGCCCGGCTTGTCGGAGCTCAGCGTCGCATCCCAGACCACCTTGACGTCCTTCAGCGTTTTGATGTCGCCCAGTTCCTTCGGCCAGTTCTCGGCCACGTCCTTCAGGTACTGATAGGCGATGTCCTTCTCGTGGCGGGTCAACGCCAGCTTGCCGCCGATGTAGTAGCGCGCCGTCAGGCCGCCTGCCTTGCCTTCGTCGTCGACCACCTTCAGGTCGCGCACCATCGGGCCATACGGCTTGGCGTCGCCGAAGCGCGAGATCGAATTGTTATCCCACAAAACGCCGTAGTTCTTGTCCGAGACCACGAACGGCACGGCGATCGCCATATTGTGCTGCATGAGCAGCACGTCTTCGCCGTTGAGGTTCATCTGCGCGTTCTGGTGCTGGCCCAGGCCGTAGTAGGCGTCCCTGGTGCCGTGGTTGAAGCCTTCCTTGACCGCCATGAACGGCTTGCCGCCGATATCGACCGGCGCCATGCTCTCCGAGGCCTGGCTCAGGAACGCCTTGCCGGCCGCGTTGAAGAACTGGACCTGCCCCGTCGCCAGCGATACCGCCACCGAGATCTTCTTCGCCTTCAGCGTGACCTTGTCCTTGCCCGATGCCGCGACGCTGAAGATACCGCTAACAGGAGCGGCCACCGTCATCAGCGAAGGCGTGAGATCCTTGCCCGATTGGTCGAGCTTCACCACGTGGATGATATTGTCGGCCATGACCTCGAGGCGCACCTCTTTCGCCGCACCGGTATCAGGCTTGACCACGACGCCGGTGGCGGTCTTCTCAAACGTGCCGGCCAACGCGTGGCCCGACACCATCACCGCCAGGCACGACGCCGCGGGCACTATCGATTTGAATCGCATCTAATCTCCGTATTTTTTAATAGGTACCCAGCTTGACCTTGAGGACCACCGGATTGCCGGTCAGGTTCAAGCCGTAATCTGTCTGGTCGCCGTTCCAGTTGCGCTCCATGATCCATTTGCCGGAAGGGTCGAAATGTCCCTCTTCCACGCGCGCCAGCATGGACGGCTTGCCATCCGCGCTGTCGAAGCTCACGCGCGCGTGCTGGCCCACCACGATGAATTCGTTGTCGCCGATCTGCGCGATCGATACGCCGCCGTTGGGCTGCTCGGTGTCCGCCGGCAGGTCCTTGATCTTGGCCAGCCAGTCGGCATCGCCGAACTGCCACATGCGGAAGCTGACGGTGGCCTTCCAGTTCTTCATCGCGATGGTCTGCGGCTTGCGGTCGTCGCCCTCGGCCACGCCGTAGGTTCGGCCCTCGAACGCCCACTTGGCCCACTGGCGCTCCATCGGCCGGAAGGCGGCGTAGATTTTTCCGAACGGCGCCACCATGGTCTTGTCGGTCGCCTTGGAACCGAGCGGGAAGTTGCTGTAGTCCGCGTAGTCGATGCCGAACGGCGAGAACGCCAGCGAGCCGCGGCCCAGTACCAGGTAGGCATAGCGCACATACTGCGAGGCGTTGCTCATCTCCGGCACCATCAGCGCGTTGTCCGGCCGTTGGAAGCGGTCCAGCGTGGCGTGGAATTTGTCCGACTCCGGAGCGTAGACATCCGGCGCGGCCAGGTCGATATGCGGCGCGGCGGCCTTGTAGATATCGATCACGTCGAAGGTCGGCCCGCCGCTCGAGAAGTTGCCCTTCCACGGCATCACCGGCGACTCCAGCGGATCGCGCAGCGCGTTGTTGACGTACATCGGCAGGTTGTAGACCGCGCGGCCCGCCTTGGCGATTTCCTCGATGTAGCTGGCGATGGAATAAGCGTGGAAGTACTCGTCGGCGTAATCGCCGTAGACCTGCTTCCAGGTGCCGCTGGCCGCCAGCGCCACCGGAGATTTTTTATGATCCAGCACGACCTGCGGCACGTTCTGCTCAAACGCCGCCTGCGCCTTCGGCGCGAAGTCGCGCACAAAGCCGTAGGTGCCGACCTCGTTCTCGACCTGCATCATGATGACGGTGCGCTGCGCCGAATCGGCTTTCTTGATATGTTCCATCAGCGCGACAAACGCCTTCCTGTCGGCCTTCATCGTTTCCTCGCTGTTCGGCGACAGGCAGTAGATGGTCTTACCGTCCTTGTCGACCATGCGCGGGAAGCGCTTGTTGTTAAACTTAACCCACTCCGGCGTGTACTGCGGGCCGGTGTTCTTCCAGGTGCCGAACCACAGCAGCACCAGGCGCACCTTGTGCTCGCGCGCCTGCGCCAGCAAGGTGTCGACGTAACTGAAATCGAATTTGCCTTCGACCGGCTCGATCTGTTCCCAGGCCACGGGAATCTCGACGGTGTTGGCGTTCATGTCTTTGATGGCCGGCCATACTTTGCTCAGCGCCAGCGGATAATTGCTGGAGTTGTGTACCTGTGCGCCGAACATCACAAACGGCGCGCCATCGACCATCAGGGCGTGGCGGCCGTCCTTCTTCACAAGCTGCGGCAGATCGGCAGCCGCCGCGCCAGTTGCGGCCAGGGCCGCGAAAGTCAAAACGGAGACAAACTGGCGGGCGGTATGCTTCATCTGGTTAAAGCCTTTCGTAGGTTAGAAGTCGTAGCTCAGTTTCGCGACCACGCGGCGGCCGGTCTTGAACCATGCGCGCCCCATCATCCCGATATTTTGCTGCATCAGCTGCTTGAAGGTCGAATCGGTCAGATTCTGCGCTTCCAGGCCGAGTTGCACCTTGTCGCTGAATTTATAGAACACCGACGCATCCAGCTGGCCGTACGAATCCGCCCAGGTAGGCAGCGCCCATGCCACATTGGTCTGGCCGAAGCCCGGGCTGGCCGGATTGCTGTCCGTGGCGTCGCCGCCCTTGGTGCCGTTGACGTTCACGCCCTGCAGCGACTTGGAGCGCCAATTGTAGGCCAGGCGTCCCGACACTGGGCCTTTGTCATACAGCAGCGCCAGATTGTACGACTGGCGTGACAGGTTCTCCAGCGGCAGATTGCCGAAGGTGGTGCCGTTGGTGTCGCAGCCGTTCAGGTTCAGGTTGACGTTGCCGGCGTTGTCGCCGCCGGTGCAGTATTTCGAGAACACAGGGTTATACAGTTCGCGCTTGCTGTCGACGAAGGTGAAGTTGGCTTGCATGCCGAACCCCGACCATACGCCAGGCAGCTTGTCGAAGTACTGCTGGAAGGCCAGCTCTATACCGCGCGCGTGGCCCTTGGCGCCGTTGATCGGGCCGGTCACGTTGAAGTTCTGCGGCTTGCCGTTCACGTCGGTCAACTGATAGTTGTACACTTGGTTGACGACGATGTCTTTCAGCTGCTTGTTGAACACCGCCGCAGTGAACGAGCCGGTAGGCGCGAAGTACCATTCCATCGTCAGGTCGAGCTGCTTGGAGGTGGTCGGACGCAGGTTGGGATTGCCCGATCCGGTACCGGCCTGGGTCAAGGTGTTGATGGTGGTGACGCCGTTCGTGGTCGTCGAATCGGCGGTCTGCGTCAGCGTGGTATAAGCCTGCAGCTTGTCGAAATCAGGACGCGACAACGCAGCGGCGGCGGCAAAGCGGAACTGCAGCGTGTCCGAGGCCTTCAGGCGCAGGTTCAGGCTAGGCAGGAAGTTGTGGTAGCTGTTGTCGAAGTCCTGCGCCTTGGCGAACGGCGCGATGATCGGAACCGGCACGCCCTGCGTAGCGCCGGTCGGCGCGGTCGAACTGAACACCGTGTAGCCGTGCGCGGTCGAATCGGTCTGCACATAACGCAGGCCGACGTTGCCGTCCACCGGATATTTCAGGTTATCCCAGCCGAAGCGCAACTGGCCGTACAGCGCCTTGGTCTTTTCCGTCTGGTCGTTGGTGCCGATAGGATTGGTGCCGAAACTGGCCGGCGTCCATGGCGAGCAGGTATTGCCTTTTTCCGCGCACAGGATGTCGTGATAGGTGTGCAGCTGGGCGTAGGAATCTGGGTAGCCCTGCGCCAGCGAGGCGTTCGGGAACACCACCGACGGCACGGACACGCCGCCGTTGAAGAAGTTATTGAAGCTATGCAGGTTGGTATTGCCGGCGAAGCGAGGATCGCCCAGGTAGGCCAGGTGCGAAATCTCGCCCTGCCATGGCTGGGTGATGGCGGCCCAATTGTAGTCCGGGTTGGATTTCGTCGTCGTCGCCGAGCGGTCCGTCAGGCGCACGCCGAAGCGCACGTCGCGCAGCACCGGATGATCGAAGTCGTACTTGACGTCCGTCTTCCACGCGGTTTCATCGGCCTTGGCGCGGTCCAGGTGTTCCATCGTGAACGCCCAGTAGTAGTTGTTCGGATTCGCCAGGTAGGCGCGGTCCGCGTCGCTGAAGATCAGCTTCGGTACGCTGCCGGTCAGGTCAACCTGCTCCTTCGGCATCTGGACGCCGGTCGCCACGGTCGAATCGAAGCTGTTGGTCTTGGCCTTGATGTGCTGCAGATCGGTGGTGACGGTCCAGCTGTCGTGACGCCAGCGCAGGTTCCACGACAGGTCGGTGGTGTCGGACTTGCGGTTGGCGGCGCGCGTGTCGTCGCCGAAGTTGATGCCGGCGCCGGAGGAATCGGTCAGTGTGCCGGTCAGCAGCGCGCCGCGCGAGTTGAAGGTCGAATCCGGGGACAGGCGGATGTTGTACGGGCTCGATTGCGCGAAGATCGCCTGCTCGTCCCACTTCATCTCATACTTCGATTTGAACATGGTCAGGGAGCTGGACCAGTCGTCCTTCTTCCATTGCAGCGCGCCGTATGCGCCTTCGCGCTTGCGGTCGAATTGCAGCGTGCGCCATTGTGCGCCCTTCGGTGCGAAGACCGGATTGCCGTTGGCGTCTTTCATCGGATAGTAAGGCTCGACCTGGAAGGCGTCGGTGCGGGTTGCGCTTTCCGAGTACGCCAGGTCCAGCAAGGCGCCGACTTCGCCGACAGGGGTTTTCCAGCGGTTGGACACCAGGCCCGAATACGATGGCGAGGTCTTGCCCTTCTTCAGTTCCGACCAGGTGCGGTCGGCCGAGACGGCGGCCTTGAAGCCCTTGTAATCGAACGGCATCGCGGTGCGCAGGTTCACCAGGCCGCCGATGGCGCCTTCGACCTGCTCGGCCGACGGGTTCTTGTAGATGTCGACGCCGGCCATCAGCTCTGGCGGCACGTCTTCGAAGTTCAGCGAACGGCCGCCGTTGGCGGAGAACGAATCGCGGCCATTGAGCTCGGAGCGCACATAGCTCAAGCCGCGGATCGACACGCCCGAGCCTTCGACCGAGAAGTGCTCCGGGTCGCCCTTGGCCATGGTGCGGTCGATGGTCACGCCCACGATGCGCTGCAATACCTCCGTCACCGAGCGGTCCGGCAGCTTGCCGATATCGTCGGCGACGATGGAATCGACGATTTCATCGGCATTCTGTTTAATCTTCTGCGCCGACTGCAGCGCTGCGCGCTGGCCGGTCACGATCACGGTCGCGCCGGTATCGGTGGCGGGAGCTGTCTGCGCCATCGCCATGGACGCCATCTGGGCCAGGCCCAGCGCGATCGCCGTTTTTTTGAACTGTTTCATTTACACTCTCCAGGGTTGTGCGAATAATTCACGGCTCTTTGGCCATTTACTATTTGTGTTTTAGTGTTGTAGTGTTGGTTTGGGAAATCGTCAGGCGAACGGGCCCGCAGGCGCTGGGCAGCGCGGAATTTTGAGATTCATTGATAGTGTCTCGCTCTTGGTTTTTTTATCGTGCTGACTTGCTGGCGGGGTGCCAGGTCATACGACTTATGAAACCATTTTGCAAGTTACGACAGCGAGCCGCAATTGCGAAATTCACCAAGGCGTGGAATGATAATGAGCAAGCGCACGGGCCGGCGCGGCGGACCGTGCACAAAAAACGACATCAGCGGCGGCTGGAGCGCGTCGCCACGTCGACCCACACGGCCAGCGTCAGGATGCAGCCCTTGACGATCATCTGCCAGTAGGTGTCCACGTCCAGCATGGACATGCCGTTATCCAGGCTGGCCATCACCAGCGCGCCGATCAAGGCGCCGTAGACCGTGCCGGACCCGCCGCGCATCGACGTGCCGCCGATGAAGCAGGCCGCGATGGCATCCAGCTCGCCAGAGGTGCCGGCCGACGGCGACCCCGCAGCCAGCCGCGCTGTGTTGACCAGGCCCGCCAGGGCGCACATCAGGCCCATGATCCCGAAGATCCACAGCTTCACCGCCTGCACGTTCACGCCGGACAGGCGGGTCGCCTCCATATTGCTGCCCACCGCGTAGATGCGGCGGCCGAACACGGTCTGCGTGGCGACGTAGCTGAAGGCGCCCAGGAGCACCAGCAACAGCAGCACCGGCAGCGGTATGCCCTCGTAGCTGTTCAGGGTCCGCACGAAAGCGAATAGCACCGCGCCGATGGCGGCCAGGCGCACGCCGTCGCGCCACACCGGCGGCACCGGCAAGCCGTGGCGGCCCAGGTTCAGGCGCTGGCGCCAGGTCAGCACGGCGGCCAGCGCGAACAGCGCCACGCCCAGCGTGACGCCCAGCTCCGGCGACAGATAGCCCTGCCCCACCTGCACCATCGCCTCCGACACCGGAGCCACCGTCACGCCGTCCGTCACGCCCAGCACAATGCCGCGATACGCCAGCATGCCGCCCAGGCCCACGATGAAGGACGGTATGCCCTTGTAGGCCGTCAGGTAGCCGTTGACCAGGCCAAGCGCCAGGCCGCAGGCCAGCACCGCCGCCACCGTCACGGGCAGCGGCATGTGGCGGTTCACGTCGAGCACCGCAGCCACCCCGCCCAGCAGGCCAAGCAGCGAGCCGACCGAGAGGTCGATCTCGCCGGAGATGATGACGAAGGCCATGCCGCAGGCCACCACGCCGGTCACCGACATCTGCCGCATCAGGTTGGACAGGTTGCGCGCCGAGATGAAGCCGCCCTCCGTCTTCCAGCTGAAGAAGCTCCAGATGATGGCGATGGCGATCAGCAGCGCGAGGATTTTGTATTGGGTGAAGAGCTGTTTGAGTTTGGTGGTTTGCATAGGTTTTACAAAACGCGCTATGAATGATCGAGCGCCGCCGACAGCAGCATTTCCTGGGTCAGGTCCCGGTTGATGAAGTCTCCGCGCAGCTGGCCTTCGCCCATCACCAGCACGCGGTCGGACACGCCCAGCACCTCGGCCAGCTCCGACGACACCATGATGATGGACACGCCCTGGCTGGCCAGTTCCAGCATCAGCTTGTAGATCTCGTACTTGGCGCCGACGTCCACGCCGCGCGTGGGTTCGTCGAGGATCAGCACCTTGGGCCGCGTCAGCAGCATCTTGGACAGCACCGCCTTCTGCTGGTTGCCGCCGGAGAGCGAGGTAATCGGCAGGAAGGGACTGGCCGTCTTCAGGCCTAGCCGCGCGATCTCCTCGCTGACGGTTTTCAGCTCAGCCTCGCGGTCGATGCGGGTGAAGCGCGCGTAGCGCCCCAGCACCGCCAGCGTGATGTTCTGGCCCACGTCCAGGTCGCGGATGATGCCGTGCTGCTTGCGGTCCTCCGGCACCAGCGCCAGCCCGGCGCGGATGGCCTTGAGCGGCGTGCGGGTGTCGATCTTCTCGCCGTTGAGCCACACCTCGGCCTCGCTGCGGCCGTTGTAGGCGCCGAACAGCGCCGACACCAGCTCCGTGCGGCCCGCGCCCACCAGCCCCGCGATGCCGAGGATCTCGCCCCGCCGCAGCGCGAAGGAGACGTTGTCCACCTTCCTGTGGTCCGGCTTTTCGGTATCGTAGCAAACCACGTTGCGCGCTTCGAAAATCACCTCGCCCTGCGTGCGTTCCAGTTTGGGATACAGCTGGTTCATCTCGCGCCCCACCATCTGCGAAATGATCTGGCGCACATCCATCTGCCGCATCGGCGTGGTGGCGATATGCTTGCCGTCGCGGATGACGACGATGGTGTCGCAGATCGCCTCCACCTCATCGAGCTTGTGCGAGATGTAGACGCAGGCCACGCCCTTGGCCTTCAGGCCGCGTATGATCTCAAGCAGCACCTCGATTTCCGACGCCGTCAGCGACGACGACGGCTCGTCCAGGATCAGCAGGCGCGCGTTCTTGTTCAGCGCCTTGGCGATTTCGATCAGTTGTTGATGGCCGCCGCCGTAGTTCATCACCGGCAGCACCACGTTGACGTCGTTGAGCTTCAGCTCCTTGAGCAGCGTCTCGGCGCGCCGGTTCATGGCCGGATAATCCATGCGGCCGCCGGGCAGCGTGATCTCGTTGCCAAGGAAGAGATTTTCCGTCACCGACAATTCCGGCACCAGCATCAGCTCCTGGTGGATGATGACGATGCCTGCCGCCTCGCTCTCGCGTATCGACTGCGCGCGCAGCGGCTGGCCGTCCATCAGGATCTCGCCGTCCCATGTGCCGTGCGGGTACACGGCGGACAGCACTTTCATCAAAGTGGACTTGCCGGCGCCGTTCTCGCCGCACAAGCCGATGCACTCGCCGGGCCGGACCTGCAGGTCGATGCCGTCGAGCGCGGGCACACCGCCAAATTTCTTGACGATGCCCTTCATTTCCAGCAGATAGGCGGACATGCGGGATCCCGCCGCTTACTTGGCAGCCAATTGAGCCTTGGTGTAGAAGCCGTCCGTCACCACCAGGTCGACATTCGCCTTGGTCAGCATGGTCGGTTTCAGCAGCAGCGTCGGGACCTGCTTGAAGCCGTTCTGGTACTCGCCGTTGAAGGCCGGCTTCTCGTTACGCACCAGCTGGATCGACAGCTTGGCCGCCTCGGTGGCGATCACCTTCAACGGCTTGTAGACCGTCATGGTCTGCGAACCGGCGATCACACGGCGCACCGCCGCCAGGTCCGCGTCCTGCCCGGACACGGCCACCTTGCCATCGAGCTTTTGCGAAGCCAGCGCCTGGATCGCGCCGCCGGCGGTGGCGTCGTTCGACGCGACCACCGCATCGAGCTTGTTGGCGTTGGCGGTCAGCGCATTCTCGACGATGGACATGGCCTCGGCCGGATTCCAGTCCTTGACCCACTGCTTGCCCACCACCTTGATGTCGCCCTTGTCGATCAGCGGCTGCAGCACCTTCAGCTGGCCCTCGCGCAGCATCTTGGCGTTGTTGTCGGTCGGCGCGCCGCCCAGCAGGTAGTAATTCCCCTTCGGCTTGACCGCCACCACACCCTGCGCCTGCATCTCGCCGACCATCTTGTTATCGAAGGAGATGTAGGCGTCGATATCGGCATTGAGGATCAGGCGGTCGTAGGAAACCACCTTGATCTTCGCCTTCTTGGCCTCGCGCACGGCGTTGTTGAGCACCGTGGCGTTATATGGAACGATCACCAGCACATCGACGCCACGCGAAATCAGGTTCTCGATCTGCGCGATCTGCCGCTGCTCGCTGGCGTCGGCCGACTGCACGAAGACCTTGGCGCCCTGCTGCTCGGCCGCCGCAACGAAGTAATCCCTATCGCGCGCCCAGCGCTCCAGCCGCAGATCGTCGATCGAAAAACCGATCTTCGGATTCTTGGCGTCGGCCATGGCGTTCCCGCCGGCGCAAACCAGCATGACGGCGACTGCCGCGGCGTTCAGTAATTTCTTCATTGTCGTCTCCTGTTATCGCACGGGTCCATGCCCGGCCGATTAGTGATTGTGACGTGCCTGGTTGTTAACCACTCCCCGGTATGGTACAGCCAGTTCCATGCAGGCGCCGTTTTCCATCTGCCCAACGGTGCTGCGGTAAATCTCCTGCCACGGCGTCTGGCTGGCCGGGATGGGCGGAAGGCCGTCCTTCTTGCGCTCTTCCCATTCCGCCTCGCCCACCTGCACATCGCAACGGCCGGCGTTCAGGTCCACGCGGATACGGTCGCCCGTGCGCAGCCACGCGAGGCCGCCGCCAACCGCGCTCTCCGGCGACGCGTTCAGTATCGACGGGCTGTCCGAGGTGCCGGACTGGCGGCCGTCGCCCAGCGTCGGCAGCGCGTTGATGCCGCGCTTGACCAATGCATCGGGCGGCTGCATGTTCACCACCTCGGCCGAACCGGGCCAGCCCACCGGGCCCGCGCCGCGTATCACCAGCATGCAGTCCTCGTCGATGTTCAACGACGGATCGTTGATGCGGGCGTGGTAGTCGTCGGAGCCGTCGAACACGATGGCGCGGCATTCGAAGATGTTCTCGCTGCCCGGCGTGCTCAGATAGCGGGCGCGGAAGGCGTCCGAGATCACGCTGGTTTTCATGATGGCGAAGTCGAACAGGTTGCCCTTCAGGACGAAGAAACCGGCGTCCTTCTTCAGCGGCTGGTCGAACGGATAGATCACTTCGCGGTCGTGCGTCTCGCGGCCGGCCAGGTTGTCGCGCATGGTGCGGCCGGTGACGGTTGGACGGTCCGAACGCAGCATGCCCTTCTGCTCCAGCTCCCACATGATGGCCGGCACGCCGCCGGCGCGGTGGAAGCGCTCGCCGAGGAACTTACCGGCCGGCTGCATGTTCAGCAGCAGCGGCACCGCGTGGCCGTACTCCATCCAGTCGCTCGAATGCAGCTCGACGCCGGCGTGGCGCGCCATCGCCATGATGTGCGGCTGCGCGTTGGTGGAGCCGCCGATCGCCGCGTTGACGACGATCGCGTCCAGGAAGGCTTCGCGATTCAGGATGCTGGAAGGCTTGATGTCCAACCGCGCCATCTCGACGATGCGCTTGCCGGTTTCATACGCCATCTGGCCGCGTTCGCGGTACGGAGCGGGGATCGCCGAGCAGCCGGTCAGCGACATGCCCAGCGCCTCGGCCATCGCGTTCATGGTGGAGGCGGTGCCCATGGTGTTGCAGTGTCCCGCCGACGGCGCCGAGGCGGCCGCGATCTGCAGGAATTTTTCGTTGTCGATCTCGCCGGCGGCCAGCTGGCGGCGGCCCTTCCAGATCGCCGCGCCGGAACCCGCCAGTTCGCCCTCGAACCAGCCGTCCAGCATCGGCCCGCCGGACAGCACGATGGCGGGGATGTCGACCGTCGCCGCAGCCATCAGCTGCGACGGCGTGGTCTTGTCGCAGCCGGTGGTCAGCACCACCGCGTCGATCGGATAGCCGTGCAGGATCTCGACCAGGCCCAGATAGGCCAGGTTGCGGTCGATGGCGGCGGTCGGGCGGCGGCAGTTCTCGAAGATCGGATGCAGCGGGAACTCCATCGCGATGCCGCCCGCATCGCGGATGCCGTCGCGCACGCGCTTGGCCAGCTCCAGGTGGATGCGGTTGCAGGGGCTGATGTCGCTGCCGCTCTGCGCGATGCCGATGATGGGACGCCCGGAGCGCAGCTCCTCCGGCGTGATCCCGTAGTTCATGAAGCGCTCGAGGTACAGCGCCGTCATGTCGATGTGGTCCGGATTGTCGAACCAGTCCTGCGAGCGGAAGCGGCGTTGGGTACTCATGCGCCGTACCATCCCGCATCGACGAAGTAATCGCGGCCGGTGCAGCGGCCTGCGTTGTCGGAGGCCAGGAACAGCGCCAGCGCGGCCACGTCGTCCACCTGCACGCGCTGCGGCAGGCATTGGCCCGCCAGGATGCGCGCTTCCTCTTCCGGCGTATGCCACAGGGCTTCCTGGCGCGGCGTACGCACCGCGCCCGGGATGATGCAGTTGACGCGGACGTTGTGCGGACCGAGGTCGCGCGCCAGGCCGCGCGTCATGCCCTCGATGGCGGCCTTCGCCGTCATGTACAGGGTCAGTTCCGGCAAAGCCAGGTGCCACGAGATCGAACCGAAGTTCAGGATCACGCCGCCACCGCGCTGCCGCATGCCCTCGGCCACGGCCTGGGCGCAGAAGTACTGGTGGCGCAGGTTGACGGCCATGCGCTGCTCCCAGTATTCGGGGGTGACGTCGGCCAGCTTGTGGCGGTCGTCGTTGGCGGCGTTGTTGATCAGGATATCGACCTCGCCGATGCCCTTGAACGCCGCTTCCAGCGCTTCGAGATCGGTCAGGTCGCAGCGCATGAACACCGGCGGCGTCGCCAGCGTGGCGAGGCGGCTTTGCAGCGCCAGCGAATCCGCTTCGGCCACGTCGAGGAAGTGTACCTGCGCGCCCTGCTGCGCGAACGCCTCCACCATGCCCGCGCCGATGCCGCTGCCGCCGCCCGTGACCACCACGCGCTTGCCGGCCAGGCTAGGGTAGGTCGCATGCTGCATCCTGGCCTGCACGATCGGCGCTGGGCGCACGGCGGTAGCGCCGCGCGCGCGACCCAGCAAGGCGCGCACGCCGAAGGTCCACGGCGCGATGGCGTCGCTGCGCTGCACGTGGTTCACCAGCTTGCCCAGCGACGGCGTCGAGATGCTGACACGGTCGCCCAGATGGTGCGTGAAACCGCCGCCGGCGGTGTCGCGGTCCTTGATCGGCGAGAACATCGTGCCGAGGAAGAGCATGAAGCCGTCCGGGTATTGGTGATGGCGGCCGCAGACCTGGCTCACCAGGTCCAGCGGATCGCGGCTGATCTCGCGCATGCGGCTGGCGCCGGCCAGGTGGAAGTTGTCGTCCTCGCCTTCGATCAGCATGCTCACTTCCGCGTTGCGGATGGTGTCGATGGTGAAGTGTTCGTCGAACAGGCGGATGAAGGGGCCGATGGCGCAGGAGCCGTTGTTGTCCTTGGCCTTGCCCAGCAGGAGGGCGCTGCGGCCTTCGATGTCGCGCAGGTTGACGTCGTTGCCCAGCGTGGCACCCAGCACGCGCGCCTGGCTGTTGACCGCCAGGACGATCTCCGGCTCGGGGTTGTTCCATTTCGAATCCGGGTGCAGGCCGACGTCCGCGCCCTGCCCCACCGCCGACATGGGTTGCGACTTGGAGAACACCTCGGCGTCCGGGCCGATGCCCACCTCCATGTACGGCGACCACAGGCCGCGCTCGATCAGGTCCGCCTTCAGGCGCGCCGCCTCGGGCGAGCCGGGACGGATGGCCGACAGGTCGGAACCGATGATGGACTGGATTTCGGAGCGCAGCGCGCTGGCGCGGGAGGCGTCGCCGCCTGCCTGTTCTTCGATCACGCGTTCCAGCAGGCTGACGGCGAAGGTCACGCCGCAGGCCTTGATCGCCTGCAGGTCGCACGGCGCCAGCAGGCGCGGCGCGCCGACGGCGGCCTTGGCGTCGAGCGCGTGGGCCATCAGCTGCTGCACGCTGCCCAGCGGCTCGCCGGGGGCGGAGCGCGCCACCTCGAGGGCGTCGTCGCGCTCCAGCAGATCGGACATGGTGGGCGCGTGGCCGGTGATATCGAACACCTCGCCGTTGCGCACGGCGACCACGCAAGGTCCGTTGATGACGCCATCGCGCCACACACGGCCCACCAGAACTGCCCGTTCGACATCGTCGGGCAGCATCGTACTCATATTATTTTCCAAGGTCTCTCTCTCCAGGCTGGCAAGCAAACTGCGTGGAGGATTTTGACCCGATTCACCCATGACGGCAATTATGAAACTCACCAATCCCGGTCATGTTTTACGCCTCGCCCGCGCTCAGGCGACGCTGCGCAAATCCGCCACGGCGGCGCCGTCGCCATCGGCTTCGCCGGCGCGGCCCTGCATGGCGCGGTCCTGGTAGGCGCGCGGCGTGCAGCCCAGTTCCCGCTTGAACACCGCGTGCATGTACTGCACCGACGTGAAGCCGCAGCTGAGCGCCACGTCGGCGATGCTGCGCTCCCCGCGCGCGAGGATCTCGGTGGCGGCGTCCAGCTTGAAGCGCAGGATCACGTCATGCACGCTGCAATCGAGCTCCTGGCGGAAGTAGGATTCCAGCGACGAGCGCGAGATGCCGACATACTCGGCCACCTGGTGCGTCTTGATGCCCTGGCAGGCGTACTGGCGGATGAAATGGCGCGCCCGCATCACGTGCGGATGCTTGGGCGCCTCGTGGCGGGTCGAGGTCAGCACGTTGATGCCGACCGGCGGCACCAGGATGCGCGTGCCGCCCAGGCGCACGCCGTGCAGCATCTGGTCCAGCAAGTGGGCGGCGGTGCGGCCCATCTCCTGCGCGCCCTGCATCACGGAGCTGAGCGGAATGCGGGTGAGCATGCGCGCCAGCGGATCGTTGTCGATGCCGATCAGCGCCACCTGCTCCGGCACCTCGATGCCGGCCATGATGCAGGCCTGCAGCAGCTGGCGCGCGCGGGCGTCGGTGACGGCGATGATGCCGACCGGCTTGGGCAGGCTGTGCAGCCACTTGATCTGCTGCTCCACCGCCTCGTCCCACGACGGCGCGCTGGTGCCCAGGCCGCGGTAGATGTGCGGCTCCATCTTATCCTTGCGCATCAGCGTGCGGAAAGCGGTCTCGCGCTCCTGCGCCCAGCGGTTTTCCTGCGCCTCCGGCAGGCTGAACATCGCGAAATTGCGCAGGCCGGCCTCGATCAGGTGGTCGTGGGCCAGCTTGATCAGCTTGAAATTGTCGGTGGCGACGTAGGGGATGGAGTCCGGGTAATTGCTCTCGTCGGCGTAGGAGCCGCCCACCGCCACCACCGGGATGCGGCTGCGGCTGAGCGCGGCGGCCACGGCGGGATCGTCGAAGTCGGCGATGATGCCGTCGCCCTGCCAGTGCTCGATGCCGGGCAGGCGCAGGCGGAAGTCTTCTTCCAGGAACAGATCCCAGGAGGCGCGGGTGCTGCTCAGGTGAGCGGCCACGCCGGAAATAACCTCGCGGTCAAAAATTTTATTGGCGTTGAACAGCAACGCAATACGGTGGGACTTCATCGACATTTTCAACGACCTCAATCTCGGTACAGCACGTCTCGATACACCCTCTGCGGGATGTACCGGGTATTGTGGCATGTTTCCGATCATGTACCGATGAAAAAGGCGATCACGTCCCTAATTGGCGACAATCGGCTTGCCAGTCACGATGCCCCGACCCGCCGTGCTCATGTACACCACGCCGTAGGTGTTTGCATCTCCGATAACAAATTGCGCATCGCCCGGGCCGCCATATTGATGATTATCGTCATTAATACGCAACCAGCTGGCCCCGCTGTCGGTGGAGCGGAACAGGCCGCGCACGCCGCCCACCGAACCCCAGATGTACACCGTTGGGTAGCTGGCGCCCGGCGCCGCCTTGCCGAAGCCGACCGCCGCCGCATAGCCCACATTGGCCAGGTTGGCGAACGTGGCGCCGGAATCGGTGGAACGGGCCAGGCCGCCGTCGTACAGCGGCACCCAGACGTCGCCTTCCCGGCCCGGCGCGGCGCGTACCACCGGCGAGCCCTTGGCGCCGCCCAGGCGGCCGGCCGGCGCGAAGCTGGCGCCGCCGTCGGTGCTGACCAGCAGCGCGGCGCCGCTCAGCGCGTAGAACTTACGGGGATTGACCGGGTCGGCCACCGGCCGCGCGCCGTTCAGGCCCTGGGCCACGCGCCAGCTGTCGCCGCCGTCGGCCGAATAGTAGCTGGTGGCGGATTTTTCCGGGCTGTGCACGATGACCTTGCCGTCCGCGCTCAGCGCCAGGCGGCCCTGCTTGCCCTGCAGGCTGGCGGTCTTCTTCCAGCTCACGCCCATGTCGCGCGACACGTACATCGCGCTGCCGACGCGCGCCACCACATTGGGATTGGCGGCCGCGTAGTCCAGCCCCCAGGTGGTGCCCATGGTCGGCGTGTGGATGGGCGCGTACTGGGTGACGTCGGTGTGGCGGAAGCCGTCGTAGTCGCCGATGGCGGAAATGGCCGGGCCGCCGGGAATGCTGATCATATCCAGCGGCACCGATTCCTCCAGGCCCTTGTCCTCGAATTTCCAGACCGCCGGCGTGGCGTGGATGTCGTTCGTCTTGAAGATGCCGTTGCCGGAGACGACCATCACCGTGCGCGTGTCGAAGGGATCGAACTCGATGCTGGTGGTCCAGTGCATGAAGCTGCCCGCGATCCAGCTCACGCCATTGGGGTCGATACGCACGCCCTGGTCGACCACGCTCTTCCAGCTCTTGCCGCCGTCCAGTGTTTCAAAGAACTGGTCGCCCATCGTGCCGGGCTTGCGGTAGTAGTTGGTGGTGGAGACGATCATGCGATCCTCGTTGCCCGGATCGACCGTGATGCCGGCGTAGGCGCGGTTCAGCGGCGGCGAGATATTGCTCCACTTGGCGGTGGCGATATCGTACTTCCACACCTGGCCCTGGTCCATGCCCTCGCCGTGCGCCGCGTCGCCGTGCGGACCGGCGCCATTGGCGTAGACCACCACCAGGCTGCCCTTGGCCAGCACCGCGCGCTGCGGGATCAAGGCGGTCGGGCCGCCGTTCATCGGCGCGAAGGTCTTGCCGCCGTCGTTGGACATGTACATATTCGCGCCCACCGAGCCGTAGCGCGACACGCCGGCGAAGATCCGCTGCGTGGCGCCGCCGGCCGCGCTGGCCGGGTCCAGCAGCACGAAGCCCACGCCGTTGCGGTTGGGTGTGGCCGCCACCGGCAGGCCGTCCAGGTGCTGCCAGCTCAGGCCTTCGTCCGCGCTTTTGAACATGCCGTCGGCGCGCGTGCCGATGTAGAGGATCTTGCCGTTGGCCGGGTCCACCTGCAGCCGCTCGCCGGTGCCGCGGCCCAGGCCGTTGCCGTGGACCTTGAACTGGCCGGTCACGTCGATCCTGGTGAAGGTCTTGCCGTAGTCGCTGGATTTCAGGATCGCGCTGGCGCCGCCGTTCAAATAGGCGATGCCGGTGGACAGGTACACCCTGGACGGCGCGCCCGGATCGATGGCGATCGACTCCACGCCGAGCAAGCCGGTGTCCTTGTCGGACACCCAGTCGAGCAACGGTATCCAGCGCTGTGCGGCGCCGTCCCAGCGGTAGGCGCCGCCGACGTCGGTGCGCACGTAGACCAGGCCCTTCTCGGCCTTGCTGGTGACGATGCCGGAGACATAGCCGCTGCCGCCGATAGCGACGTTGTCCCAGGCGTAGGCGTCGCCGCCCATCAGCCGCTTGAGCGTCGGCGCCATGGCCTTGGCCCAGATCTCGTAGCCCTTCTCGTTCGGGTGCAGCAGGTCGGGCATGATGTCCTTCGACAGCGTGCCGTCCGGCGCCAGGAAGGCCTGGTTGATGTTGAGGAAGTAGATGTGCTGGTTGTCGGCGAAGCCGGCGATGATGCCGTTGACCTGCTCGTTCAGCTGGCGCAGTTCGTCGTCCGGCTTCTCTCCGCGCGGGAAGATCGCCAGCAGCAGGATCTTGGTGTCCGGCAGGCGGTGGCGCAGCTCGTCGATGTCGCGCCGGATGCCGGCGGCGGTCAGCTTCGGATCCTCGTGGCGGTGGCCGGTGTTATTGGTCCCGAACATCAGCACCGCGACCTTGGGCGCGAGGCCGTCCACCTCGCCGTGCAGCAGGCGCCACAGCACGTTCTCGGTGCGGTCGCCGCCGAAGCCTAGCGCCAGGCCGTTCATCGGCTTGTAGTTGCGCTCCCAGACCGGTGCGCCGCTCTTCTCCCAGCCCTCGGTGATCGAGTCGCCGATGAACACGACCTGGGCCGACTTGCCCAGCGCCTGCGCCTCGGCTACCTTCTTCTCGTGGCGCGGCGTCCACCACTTGATCGACCACGGTTCGTTCAACTTGTCCGGCGTGACCGAGACGGTGCGGTAATCCGGGCAGCTGGTGTTGGGCTTGCCGCTGGCCTGGTAGCGGATGTTGGCCACCGAGACCACGCCGCTGCCGTTCGCGTTGAGCACGAAGGGCTGGGTGACGGCGCTGAAGTCGTCGCCGTCGTGCGCGAAGCAGCTCATCGCCAGCACCACGTGCTGCCAGCCCTTGCCGGCCATGGCGCGCGCCGGCAGCATGAAGGGCACATTGCGCTGGCATTTGTCGCCGCAGCCGACCGCGATGCCCAGCCCGCCCTCCTCCATGTCCGCGACCTTGACATCCAGCGCCAGCACGCCGTGCGCCAGGTACGGCCGCAGGTCGAGCGGCTTGCCGCCCTCCAGCCGCACGCCGGCGTACCAGGATTCCTTGAAGTCCAGCGTCAGCGCCTTGCCGTCCTGGCTGGCGCTGACGCGGCTGGCCGGGATCGCGGCCGACGGCGGGATCGCGGCGCTGGCGCCGTCCATCTTCATGTTCACGTCCAGGCCGGTCAGCGTGAGATGCCATGAGGGCTGCGGGCGGCCGGCATAGACGTTCAGGTCGCGCGTCGGCGCCGCGCAGGCGGACGCCGATGCCGCAGCCAGGCAGAATGCCAGGCGCCAGTGGGTAGAGGTCATGGGGGAATGTCTCGTTGAGATTTTTTGTCGCTACATTCTGCAAGTTACCCGCAGGCCTAGCAATTACGAAAATCACCAATGGGGCCAATGATATTCGCGGCGCTTCAACCGTCCAGGGACTTTTGCACCCGGTACGACAAAGGCAGCGTCAGCAGCAGCAAGGCCGCCAGCGCCATCAATGCGTTGGGGACGCCGGCCACGTCGCCGAGTCGGCCGAACAGCACCGGCGCCAGCGCGCCGCCGCCGATGGTGGCGGTATAGAAGCGCGCAAACGCCTGCTCGCGCTTGCCCGTCTCGGCCAGCTCCGGCACCGCGCCGTACAGCACCGAGGAGGTGCCGTTCAGCGCCAGCCCCAGCAGCGGCAGCATGGCCATCATGGCCGTCAGCGGCAGCCACACCGACAGCAGGATCAGCAGGGCCGTGGCGGACTCGGTGATCCACACCGTCCTCATCATGCCGATGCGCGCACCCAGGTAGCCGCAGGAGAGCTTGCCGAAAGCGCCGCCCACAAACAGCAGCGACAACGCCAGGCCGATACCGGCGGTGCCGGCGCCCTTGCTTTGCAACAGAAACGGCAGGAAGGTCAAGAAGCCCATGCGTACCGAGCTGTCGAGCATGCCGGTGGCGATGAGCGCGCGCAGGCCGCTGGCCGAGCCCTTGCCGGCCACCACCCTGGCCGACTGCGCCCGATGATGGGCCGACTCCGCCGCCGTCGGCAGCAGCCACCACAGCAGCACCGCCGCCGCCGAGGCCGAGGGCAGCCGATCAGGACCACGCTGGCCTGCCAGCTCACCACCACCAGCAGCAGGCCGACGGCGCCCGGCACCAGCGTCTTGCCGATGTCGCCGGCAAAGTTGTATTGCGCCAGCGCCTCCTTCACGCCGCCGCCCGCCTCGTGCGTGTCGGTGACGATGGACGAGGCCAGCGGATGCTGGGTGCTGGCGCCCAGGCCGCCGAGCAGCAGCGAAATCAGCAGCACCGTCAGGCCGCCGGCCATGCCCGAGATCAAGTATGCGATGCCGGCCAGCGCCGTGCCGCCGATCAGCATGCGCTCGCGGCCCCAGCGTTTCGCCAGGCGGCTGGCCAGCAATTGGAAGCCGGCCATCATGCCGGAGTAGGCGCCGCGCAGCAGCCCCACCATCGCCAGGCTGATCGCGAATTGCGCCTGCCACACGGGCAGCAGCACGTAGATCACATCGGTCAGGCCATCGTGGATGGCGTGCGCGCTGCAAGCGGCGATCAGGGAACGGCGCCGCACATTCGGGGAATTGGTCATTGTTGGCGATATGTCGATATTGTCCCGATTGTAACGGATTGCAGAAACTGCGCGACATTACCGGCCCGGAGCGCGTACATTGGACGGGTATCGCCAGTCATCGGGGAGGGAGCCGTGCCGACCAAGTACATCGACAACTTTGAAATCGAGTTTTCAGCGGAACGCTTGGAGGGCTGCAAGCTGTGGGGCGCCTACGTCGCGGTGTTCGCGCCGTCGGGGTCGCCGATGCATCGTTTGAATGTCCGCCGCAAGCACCGGGTGGCGGCGGTCCAGCAGTTCACCGACGCCGAAAGCGCCTGCGCCGCGGCGGAAGCGGCGGCGCAGGATATCGTGGCCTCGCTCAAGGCGGGGCCGGCGGGAAGGAGCTGACGGCGGCTCAGTAACGCACGAACTGCGATTCGTCCGGCGCCTCGGCGTTGATGGCGCGCAGGGCCGCCGGCCGCATGCGGCCGGTGTTGGCCGCGTCCCGGCTGCGCATCGGCCGCGTGCCGGAGCCGCTCAGGATGAAGAAGCCCATGGTCTGTTGCAGCTCCTCCGCCTGGCTGCTCATCTGCTCCGCCGTGGCCGCCAATTCCTCCGAGCCGGAGGCGTTCTGCTGCGTGGTCTGGCTCAGCTGGCTGATCGCCGAATTGATCTGCGCCAGCCCGGACGATTGCTCCTCCGACGCGGCCGTGATCTCCTGCACCAGGTCGGAGGTCTTCTTAATGTTGGGCACCATCGCGCCCAGCATCTGCCCGGCCCGCTCGGCCAGCTCCACGCTGCCGCTGGCCACCTGGCCGATTTCCTGCGCCGCCACCTGGCTGCGCTCGGCCAGCTTGCGCACCTCCGCCGCCACCACCGCGAAGCCCTTGCCGTGCTCGCCCGCGCGGGCCGCCTCGATGGCGGCGTTCAAGGCCAGCAGGTTGGTCTGGTAGGCGATGTCGTCGATGATCAGGACCTTGGCCGCGATCTGCTTCATGGCCGCCACCGTCGAGCGCACCGCGTCGCCGCCCTCGCTCGCCTCGTTGGCGGCGCGGCTGGCCATGGCGTCGGTGACCTTGGCGTTGTCCGTGTTCTGCGCCACCGAGGCGGTCATCTGCTCGACCGAGGCCGAGGTCTCCTCCACGCTGGAGGCCTGCTCGCTGGCCGCCTGCGCCAGCGACTGCGAGGTCGCGCTGACTTCCTCGGACGCGGCGGCCAGGCCCTCGGCGCTGTTGTTGACTTCGCTGACCACCTGCGCCAGCTTGGCCACCGTGTTGTTGGTGTATTCCTTCAGCTCGCCGAACGCGCCCTCGTAGGGCTTGTCGATGGTCTTGGTCAGGTCGCCCTCGGACATCGCGCCCATCACCCGCACCACGTCGGCGATGCTGGCGCCGGTGGTGATGGCCAATTGGTTCAGGCTCTCGCCCATCTCCTGCTGGAAGCCGGCCATGCCGGTCAGGTCCACGCGCACATCGAAGTTGCCGCGGTTGGCGGCCTGCACCAGGGCGCGCTGGCCCTCGACCACCCGGCGCAGCTTGGCGATCATTTCGCTGACGGCATACAGCATGCTGCCGCGGTCGTCGCGCTTGAGCTGCACTTCGCAGCTCAGGTCACCTTTGGAGACGCGCTCCATCAGGTCGGCCGCATAGACCGGCTCGCCGCCTAGCCGTTTGACCAGGTCCCGCGTGATCAGCCACGCGATCGCAGCGCCGATCAGCACCGCCGCGATCGACAGCAGGATCACCACCTTGCGCGTTTCCAGATAAGTGTCGTTGGCCGTCTGGGCCTCCGTATCCATCAGGTCGCCCTGGAACTTGGCGAACGTATCCAGCGAATTGGCGTAGATGTTGTTGGCCTCCGCGAAATCGTTTTTTATGTACTCGACCGCCTTCTTCGGGTCGCTCTTGGCCAGGGTGTACAACTGCTCATATTTGGGCGCCATCGCCTCGCCCTTGGTGTTGACCTCCTTGAACATCTGGCGGCCCTTCTCGCTGCTGAGCAGCTTTTCGATCTTGCCCATCGCTTCGGCGATCCTGGCCCGGTTGGCCTCCACCAGCCGCCGGAATTTTTCGCGCTCATCGTCGCTCGTGGCGAGCAGCATGCTGCGCAGCTGGCGGCCGCTGTCTATCGTGTAGCGGATGTTATCTTTCGCCATCACGACCTTGGGATAGCGGTCTTCCATGATGCGCCTGAAGCCATCGTTGACCGCCGCCATGCGCATCGTGCTCACCACCGCCAGGATCAACAGCAGAACCAGCACGGCGCCAAAACCCAGACCCAGACGGGTCGCCACCTTCATATTTGCAAACATCATGTCTCCCTGGTAGGAACGTTATGTCATGAGAGATGGTTCGGGCGCGCGCCGGCGTGCTGGAGGAGAGGTTGGAATGTGCGCGCTCATCTCGACTATCTGATCAAAAAGTAAAAGCTGGCGTCAAATCAAGCTTGACGCCGTGCCACGGATGACTTTTTTTATGTACGAGTTGCCTGCTGCTGACGGAGATTGTCCGCCAGCACATTCCTCAGGTCAATCATTTCGATGCCGACGGCGTGGCTACAAATTCACATGCCGTCCGGCGCGCGGCGGCACCGCGCGCCATCGCATGCTAGCCGCGCTGAGCACCTATCATCGGGTCCGTGCGACTGGCGCGCCCTGTTTCCACATGGCCCGCGGCCCGGCGCAGCCATTGCGGATCGGCGTCGCTGGTAACACTGAAGTCGTACCAGCCGAAGCTGCCCGACAGGTTGCGCAGAACCGACAAGGTCGCGCCCGCCGCCACGCGGTGGGTGGCCGGCCGCGCGCCGTAGGCGTTGTCGGCGATGGTGAAGCTGCAGGCATGCAAGCCTTCCTGGTTCGACAGCACCAGCGCGATGCCGCCCTGGCTGCGGTCGAAGCTGGTGTGCACTTCCGGCCGCGCGGCGCCGAACGCGCCCTTGAACTGGCGCAGGTAGCCATTGACGCCGCGCACGCTCAGTTCGTAATTGCCGGTGTTCCAGTTCCACACCTCGTGCTCGATCCGCTTGCCGGCCTCGACCGTGTAGTACCACGGGCCATCCGCGCGCAGGCTGGAATACACGATGAAGGCCGCGCCGGCCTTGCCGCTGTTGGCGAAGCTCAGCTCGAACTGGCGCGCGCTGGCCACGCGGCCCTGCGTCGCCAGTTCGTACGGCAGCGCACAGGCCACGCGCGGGCCGGCCGCGCCGACCTCCTGCCTCGGCAGGCTCTGCACCGCCGGCGGCGTCGGATACGGCTTGCCGGACACGCGCTGATACGCGGCCGTCTTCGGCACGCTGGCCGGCCAGTTGCTGTTGGGCGCGCTGAAGTCGAAGGCCGAGGTCAGGTCGCCGCACACGGCGCGGCGCCACGGCGAGATCAGGTCGCACTGGACGCTGGCGCGGTCCTTGCCGAGGCCGGCCACCAGCCACTCCTCCAGGAAGCGCAGCTTGGACGTGTGGTCGAACAGCTGCGAGCACACGCGCCCGCCCTTGCTCCACGGCGAGATCACCAGCATCGGCACGCGCGGGCCCAGGCCCATCGGCACGCCCTGGTAGCTCTCGTACGTGCCGATGTCGGCCAGCGTGGTCCTGCCCATGCCGGGGTTGAGCGGCGCCAGGTCGGACGGCACGTGGTCGAAGAAGCCATCGTTTTCATCGTACATCAACAGGAACACGGTCTTGGACCAGACCTCGGGATTGGCCACCAGCGCGGCCAGCAGGCGCGCGGTGATGTTCTCGCCGGCGTTGGGGGAGTTGGGCGCGTGCTCGGTGTAGTCGTTCGGTGCGCAGATCCACGACACCTGCGGCAGGCGGTTGTTGCGCACGTCGTCGGCGAAAGCATTGACCAGCCAGTCGCCGGTGGTGCCGGTGGCGTTGGCGGCGGTGGATCCGGGCGCCAGCGCGCGCGCCTTGCGGTACAGCGGCGAGTCGGGGTCGAGCCGGCTGCCGTCGGCGTTGACGCGGAAGTTGCGGAAGTAGGCCAGGTAGTTGTCACCATAGTTGTCCCACTCCTGGTAGACCTTCCAGCTGACCTGGTTGGCCTCCAGCACCTCGGCATAGGTGCGCCACGTGGGCGCGCTGGCGGTGACGCCGGGGCTGATGTTGTCCAGCGCCGGATCGTTGTTGTAGTAGCCCGCCGCGCTGACGTTGTACAGGCCGCCCATCGAGTCCAGCCATCCCTGGCTGCTGCCGGTGAGCGAGTACATGCGGTTGGGATCGGTGGCGCCGAACACCGAGCAGTGGTAGGCGTCGCAGATGGTGAAGGCGTCCGCCAGCGCGTAGTAGAACGGCAGGTCGCCGCGGTCGAAGTAGCCCATGGTCTGCGGCGTCTTTTGCTTGACCCAGGCGTCCCAGCCCTGCCAGGTGGCCTGCGATCCCTTCCACGAGTGGTTGGTGCCGACCGACAGCGCGCTGGTGTTCTTGGCGTCGAAGTGGAACGGCAGCACGTAGCCGCCCGCGTTGTCGGGCTGGTACCAGACCGGACGGCCGCCGGGCAGGTCGATGGCGCGCGGATCGCCGAAGCCGCGCACGCCGGACAGTGTGCCGAAGTAATGGTCGAAGGAGCGGTTCTCCTGCATGAAGATGACCACGTGCCGCACATCGGCCAGCGTGCCGGTGGCGTTGTTGGCGGGCACCGCCAGCGCCTGCCGGATCAGGTCGGGGAACATGGAGGTGGCGCTGGCGCCGGCGGCGTAGCGCAGGAACTTGCGGCGGCTGATGGTCATCGGATGGCTCCCAGGTAGGCGGACCGGAGATCATAGCCGGTGAATATGACGGCGTCGTTGCACGTCCCTGCTAAAGATTCATTTTTCGATGGGCTTCAACTTCTCCGCGTCGTAGTAGTAGCCGTCCCATTGGACCACGATGCGGCCGGGCGCCTTGAGGTAGATATGCGTGCAGCGGGCGTCGATGGCCGTCACCGGATCGGGCAGTCCCATGTTGGCGGAGCTCACATGCCCCTGCTCGCGAAACGACCTGGGCAGGTCGTCGACGCTGCGTTCGTAGCTGGGATGCCTGCAGGTGCGGCTGTCGATCACGAAGCGGTCCTGCGCGATGACGACCTGCGTGCCCACCAGCGCCCTCGCCTCGCGCTCCGGCATCGCGGCGATGTCGGCCGAGTCCAGCAACCGGGTGAGGCTCCAGCGGCCGTAGATGTCGGCGTTGTCCGTGGCGGCGGCGGGCAGCGTGCACAGCAACGTCGCCAGCAGGCCGAGGCCGGCGGCGCGGCGGCGACTCGACGCCCAGCTGTGCCCTGGCATGGCCTTAGTCCGCCGGCACCCGGAACGGCGCGCTCTCCTCCGCGCGCCGGGGGATGAGCCCGCGGGCGATGACCTTCTTCGCCCCGCGCCTCGTCCGCAGGGTCATGTAGATGGTGCGGGAAATGGCGCCCGCCGCGCCCTTGAAATCGCCATCGTCGACCAGCGAGAGCACATTGCCGGCCCCGGTGGCGCCGACGTTGTAGACAAAGCTGACCAGCGCATCGAACTGGTTCTGGCTAAGCGCCCGGCTGGTGACCTCGCGGCGCACGGCGCGCTCGGCATCGGCCAGCCTGGAGGCGAAGACCGCCTCGACCTGGATGGTGTCCACCTTGGTCTTCAGCTCGGCCACGCTGCACGGTCCCTTGTGCGCCAGCGTGCCCACGCCCCAGGTGCAATTGCCCCGGCCGGGTTTGCCTCCGTCGTCGTAATAGGAATACCTGGGATTTTCATACCGGCGTATGCGGGCCTTGGCTGCGGCGCTCAAGCGCAGCTTGGAGTTGTCGACGGCAGGCGCGTTCAGGGCATCGTCCGGCATGGCTTCCTCGCGGGTGGGTGGCTGGAGTGCGGTCGGCCACGGCTGGGTCAACCTTCGTTCACTCTAGTCCGCCGGCGGCGCCGGACTCTGAGCGCGCGCAAAGTTGCCCATGCTGTCCTCGGGTAACGTTTTTCCCCGTTACATCAGAAGCTGAAAAATCATTTCATATCGTGAAAATCAGCTGACGAATCGGCCGCCACATTTCATCCACTTTTTGAAAAATCATTTTACATTATGAGACAAACAAGCCAAGTCATTGAAAATAAACAGATAAATTTTAGTTATATGTCTTATATAAGACCTTGATGCAGTGCACCAGAATGGCCTACTATTTAGTCATGCAGTTTGCTTCGACAAGACGTAGCGGCGCACTCAAGATTTTCTCAAACTTGCTTTATTCTTTAGGAGATACACATGTCCCAATATCAAGACGACATCAAGGCGGTTGCTGGTTTGAAAGAGCAACAAGGCAGTGCCTGGAACGCCATCAATCCTGAGTCCGCCGCCCGCATGCGCGCCCAGAACAAATTCAAGACCGGTCTGGACATCGCCAAATACACCGCCAAGATCATGCGCGCCGACATGGCCGCCTACGACGCCGACTCGTCCAAGTACACCCAGTCGCTGGGTTGCTGGCACGGTTTCATCGGCCAGCAGAAGATGATCTCGATCAAGAAGCACTTCAACAGCACCGACCGCCGCTACCTCTACCTGTCGGGCTGGATGGTCGCCGCGCTGCGCTCCGAGTTCGGCCCGCTGCCTGACCAGTCGATGCACGAAAAGACCGCCGTCTCGGCGCTGATCAAAGAGCTGTACACCTTCCTGCGCCAGGCCGACGCCCGCGAACTGGGCGGCCTGTTCCGCCAGCTGGACGCCGCCGAAGGTCCGGCCAAAGCCGCCATCCAGTCGCAGATCGACAACCACGTCACCCACGTCGTGCCCATCATCGCCGACATCGACGCCGGTTTCGGCAACGCCGAAGCGACCTACCTGCTGGCCAAGCAATTCATCGAAGCCGGTGCTTGCTGCATCCAGATCGAAAACCAGGTCTCCGACGAGAAGCAATGCGGCCACCAGGACGGCAAGGTCACCGTGCCGCACGAAGACTTCCTGGCCAAGATCCGCGCCATCCGCTACGCCTTCCTGGAACTGGGCGTGGACGACGGCATCATCGTCGCCCGCACCGACTCGCTGGGCGCCGGCCTGACCAAGCAGATCGCCGTGACCGCCAAGCCAGGCGACCTGGGCGACCAGTACAACTCCTTCCTGGACTGCGAGGAAGTCTCGGCCGACGCGCTGGGCAACGGCGACGTCATCATCAAGCGCGACGGCAAGCTGCTGCGTCCCAAGCGCCTGCCGAGCAACCTGTTCCAGTTCCGCGCCGGCACCGGCGAAGCGCGCTGCGTGCTCGACTGCATCACCTCGCTGCAGAACGGCGCCGACCTGCTGTGGATCGAAACCGAAAAACCGCATATCGCCCAGATCGGCGGCATGGTCAGCGAAATCCGCAAGGTCATCCCGAACGCCAAGCTGGTGTACAACAACAGCCCATCGTTCAACTGGACGCTGAACTTCCGCCAGCAGGTGTACGACGCGATGAAAGCCGCCGGCAAGGACGTCTCGGCCTACGAGCGCGCCCAGCTGATGAGCGTGGAATACGACACGACCGAACTGGCGATCGTCGCCGACGAGAAGATCCGCACCTTCCAGGCTGATGCAGCCCGCGAAGCCGGCATCTTCCATCACCTGATCACGCTGCCGACCTACCACACCGCCGCGCTGTCGACCGACAACCTGGCCAAGGAATACTTCGGCGACCAGGGCATGCTGGGTTATGTGGCTGGCGTGCAGCGCAAGGAGATCCGTCAAGGCATCGCCTGCGTCAAGCACCAGAACATGTCCGGCTCGGACATCGGCGACGACCACAAGGATTACTTCAGCGGCGAAGCGGCGCTGAAGGCCGCAGGTAAAGACAACACCATGAACCAGTTCTAACCACGGTTCCAGTGTCACAGAAAAGCTCGCTTCGGCGAGCTTTTTTTGTGGGTGCTTAACCGAGCTCGAAACTCGTGATGCCGTACTGCCTGTCCATATGGAGCTTGGGTTGCTCACGCGTGTACATGCGCGCCGTCTCGAAACACCGCTGCATCTGATGACGCTCGGCCAGCGCAACGGCCGCAGGATTGAGTTCAGGGACATCGAGAAAAACCGGCTGCTCCGGCCCCAGCTTGCCCAGCAAGCCGTCAAGCAACCGCTCCGCCACAGCGGGCGTATCGGCAAACAGCGGGCCGATCTTATAACCGTTGCGGCAAGGGCGCGCCACCGCGTAACCGGCCAGCCCTTGCGCGCTCACGGAGCCAATCGCTATATGGTGCGGATGCCGCACCCAGCACTGCAAGAAGCTGCCGCGCTCCTCCGGAAAATAGCTGTGATCGTACCGGAAAATTTCGTCATCGCTCAGCGCCGACAACGGCACGATGTCGCGCGCATCCCCAGGCCGTCCGGTGCCCTGCCCTTCATACCGGAAATTGCGATGCGCAAGCCGGAAGCCCGACTTGGCATAGTTGGCCTGCTGCGCCACCACACCGTCGAGGCCAACGTTGCGACCGGCCAGCCGCGCCATCGCAGCCTGCCACATCGCCCAGCCATGACCACGGCCACGCCAAGCCGGCTTGACGATGTAGCCGCCGATGAAGCCGAACCCAGCGCCATACTTGACCGCAAAGATGCTCGCCACCGGCTCGCCGTCCAGCACGCCGATCAGAAAGCCGCCTGGATCTGCCGCATAAAAACACGCGGCATCATGCAGGCCGGGGTTCCAGCCTTCAATGGCCGCCCAGTCCAGGGCGATGTTGAGCTCAGCCTCGCTCATCTGACGTATTTCCAACGACGATGCCACCATGGTCGCCTCCCCCGATTGATGAGTGCCGATGGCCCTGCGGTTCAAGCCTTGCCGGCAAAAGCCCGACGCAGCCAGAACGCCGCGGCGCCGGCAATCAACAATACTACAATCAGCGAACCTTCCACGCCGAATACACCACCGGTCAACATCGCATCGCCCACCAGTTGGCCGCGCAGCAAGCCATCGCTGGCCGCGTGGCCAGACACCGTCGACGAGAACACCGTGCTGACACAATAGTTCCACGCGATGTGAGTGCCGATGCAGATCCACAGACGGCGCGTCTTCATGTACAGCGCCGCTTGCAACACGCCATACGCGGCAAGCGAAGCAATCGCCAGCACCGAGATACCTTCATTCGGAAGATGGCTCAGGCTGAACAGCGACGCCGAAATCACGATGGCGGCCTTGCTGCCCAGCGAGCGCTCGACCACGCCGAATATCACGCCACGGAACATCATCTCCTCCGCCATACCGACCAACACCAGTTCAGCCAGCGGTAACAACATCTTGAGACTCAGTGGATTGACGCCATCGAAACGGTAAGCACCCAGCACCGCCAGCACGGCAAAGCTGGACACGACCAGGCCAGCGCCGAGCAACAGTCCCATGCCCATCTCGCGCGCCATGCCCGGCGTCGCCAATTCGGCCGGCTGCCGTTTTTCGATACGCAGCACATAGAAGCGATAGCCGAACCACACAAACACGGCAGCCAGCAATTGCGGCCACGCGACGCGGTAAGGCTTTGCAACCAGCTGCGAGGCGACGATCATCGTCAGCGGCACAGCGGCAAAGGTCAGCACCAGGCCCAGCACAATACGCACCACCGGGTTCGCCATCAGGCGCGATGCCAGGGTCGGTTTATTCGCCGCCATGTTCAGAGTCGTATCCATAATCGCTTTCATTAAGGTCGTACTTTCTTGTTCGCCGCGCGGATGCGGTCGCCGAAGGAGCGCTGCTCAAGCGCCGCGATGGCCTGGGCCAGGCATTCGGACAACGGAAACTCCAACTCCGCATCCAGGCTGTCGGCCGCGCGCTTGGTCGCCTTCCAGCACGCCTGTAGTTGCGGCAACAAGGCCTCGCCCTTGCTGCTCAGGCGCACCACGCGCTGGCGACCGTCTTCGTCGCCGGCGGCCACCAGCAGCAGGCCCTCCTTCTTCATCAGCGCCACCGTCTGCGTGGCCGCCGGTTGGGTGATGCCGGCCAGTTCGGCTAGTTGGCCGACCGTCGCGCTTTGCTGCTGCGCCAGCGCCCGCATCACCGGCGTGTAGCGCGGCCGGTAATCGAGGCCAGCGTCCGTATAGGATTGCTGAACCGCTCCGTCGAGCAGTTCGATCAGATGTCGTAATTGGGTTCCGAGTCCTTGTTTCATGTGGCGATTGTAGCACTTATTACATAAGCACTTATATAAATTTTTAAGAAGTCTTAGGAGAAGTCGTTTTCCACACCAAGTAACGCGGATCGGTGGATGCAATAAATCAGCTGCCGTCAGCCGGCGGTTTTGAAGTTATCAACTTAAAGGCACAAAATAGACAACTTAACGCGGGGAAGTAAGCATATGGGTAGCCCACCCCTGTCGGTTCGGTCGCGGTTCCGGTATCATTCGGCATGAATACGATTTCCTTCCAACCGTTTATTATTGGCGTCGCAGGCGGTAGCGGCAGTGGCAAGTCCACTGTGTCCCAGAAAGTGCTGGCAGCGTTTGGCGCAGACATGGTCTCGGTCGTGATGCAGGACGACTACTACTGCGACCAAACCCACCTCCCCCCTGAAGTCCGCCCTCAGCAGAATTACGACCATCCGCAGGCTTTCGAATGGTCGTTGCTTGTGCAGCATATCCAGGCCTTGCGCAATGGCCAGGCGATCGAGATGCCCGAGTACGACTTCACGCTTCACAACCGCTCCGACCGGACCATTCCGGTCAAGCCGGCCCCGGTGATCGTGATCGAAGGCTTGTTTGCCCTGTACGACGCGGACCTGTGCGACATGATGTCGCTGAAGATCTATGTCGACACCGCCTCCGACATCCGCTTCATCCGCCGCATGCAAAGGGATATCACCGAACGCGGCCGTTCGGTGGAGAGCGTCGTCAGCCAGTACCTGGAAACCGTACGCCCAATGCACAAGCAATTCATCGAGCCAACCAAGCGCAACGCCGATATCATCATTCCGCACGGCGCTAATGGCCCGGCGGTCGACATGATCACCACCAAGGTGGCGAGCGTTATCGACCAGCTGAAGCGGCCCTGATTCTTTCGTCTGGAACTCGCCTGGCATCCGTTTAAGGCGGGTCTCAGGTCAAGGGCGATCATGGGCGTGGTGACGACCGCTCACTCCCTTGTCCCGGCTTCAGGCGGTGTCGACGTGCATGGCGATGTTGAAGCTGCCCGCGCCGTTTTTCGCCAGCCCGATCATCAGCAGGCCAAGCGACTCAAGCGTCTTGGCCATCTGCAGCGGGCCGACATCCAACGGACGCAGCCCGAGACTGTCGAGAAAGGCCGAAACGCGCGCCTTGGCCTCGGCATTATCGGCCGCGAGGAACGCGTCGAGGCGCCCGCCCCGGGCAAGCACGTGGCCGAACAGGGTGTTGAATGCCTTCACGACATGCGCGCCGGCTGGAACCCCCTTGGCGGTTTCCTGCGCACCGGAACTGCCGCTGGGCGTCACCAGGCCCGAGAGGTCGGGGGCGACCGGGTTGGTGATGTCGACGATCACCTTGCCGTCGAGCGCGTTCCCGAAATCGGCCACCGCCGCCACCGCACCGCTGTACGGCACGGCGAGGATGACGATTTCGCCCTCCGGCGCGGCGCCATACACTCCAGCCGTAGCACCGGCGCCAAGCTTGTCGGCCAGGGCCCGCGCCTTGGCCGGGTCGCGGCCGATCACCTCGACCCGATATCCGGCCTTGATGCTACGACCTGCGATCGCCGTGGCCATTCCTCCCGCGCCGATGATGCTGATGGTTTTCTGAGTACTCATGTGTCGTTTCCTTGAAAAGGGTATTGCTCAAAGTTAGCCGGCCGGGAAGTAATGGCCGTTGTCCAGATCGGCAAGCAGGCTGGGCTGAGCGGGTTCCCAGCCAAGGATCTGGCGAGTGATCAGGTTGGAAGCAGGCAGATCCAGCGTGACCAAATTCGCGAAGAACCCAAAGAATCCCGGCAACATCAATACGTCCACAGGAATGCTCACCGCCGGCAGGCCCAGACGGCTGCCGATGGCCTCGGCAATCTCGCGGAACCGGACGCCCTCGCCCTCGATCCCGTGCCAAAATTTGCCGGCCGGCCCCTTCTCCAGCGCGAGGCGGAACAAGCTGGCGAGGTCGCGGCCATGCACGGCCGGCCAGACGTTCGCGCCGTCTCCCGGATAGCCGACGACGCCCTTCTCCTTGGCCAGCGCGATCAGCAGCGGCAGGAAGCCGACATCGGTCGTGCTGTGCGCGATGGGAGGAATCCGCACGATCGACGAACGCACGCCCCGCTCCGCGAGGCCGATGACGGCGAGCTCCACAACGTTGCGAGCCCGCAGGGTCCCCTTGTACGCATCGCCGCCGGGCAGGGCCGGGTCGTCCTCGGTGGCTGGGCGGCCCAACTTTTCCCACCCTGGCGAGCCTATGCTCCCCGACACGACCAGCGGCTTTCCGGTTCCCGCCAGCGCCTCGCCGTAAGCGAGCATGATCTGGAGTTCCGCAGCGGCTACGGCATCGATCCCGCCCGAGAGAAGCAGGTCCTGCCTGTGCGCGATGTGGATGACGCCGTCTGCCTCCACCGCCGCCGCCTTGAGCCCCTCGAGGTCGGAGATATCCCCGCGCCGCACCTCGGCGCCGAGCGCGGACACCGCATCCGCAGCCTTGTCCGAACGGGCAAGGCCGGTAACTTCGTGTCCGGCCGCGACCAGCTCGGGGATGATGTACGAACCGATATGGCCGGTTCCTCCAGTAACGAAAACGCGCATAGTGCTGTTCCTTGTGGGTGATGTGATGGGAGAACATGGCTGTCGGCGGTGTGCCCGGCCCTGTCGGCAAGGCCGGCGGTGACCGCTCAACATGCAGGCCATGCTATTCATTTCACTTGTAAAAAGCAAGTGAAATTCTGGAATTTTACTTGCGAGACGCAAGCGATGTTAGAATCCAACCATGAAGACGACGAGTAAAGAAGACTTTCGGTCCCATTGCGCAGTGAACTACGGCGTGGAGATCTTCGGCGACAGGTGGTCGCTGTTGATCATTCGCGACATCGTTTTTGTCGGCAAGAAGACGTATGGAGAATTCCTGAAATCGGAAGAGAAAATCGCGACCAATGTCCTCGCTTCCCGCCTGGCCTTTCTTGAGGAGCAGGGAATTCTGTCGAGGACGCCCAGCCCCGATGACGGGCGCAAGGACTACTACACGTTGACCGAGAAGGGCCTGGACCTCATTCCCATCGTGCTCAACATCGTCCTTTGGAGCGCGCGGTACGATGCGAAATCGTACGTGCGGCCCCAAAAGGACTTCGTTAAACGAATAAGTCGAAACCCCGTGCAGGTGAGCGAAGAGGTGAAGGCACTGGTTCGCAGCGGCGGATGTATATTCCCGAACGTCAAAGAATGATCGGGGCCGCAGCGCGCCGCACGAACTGTGCGAGCGCGATGCCTCAGTCGAACTTGACCAGGTCTTTAAAGATCAGCTGACCCCAGCTATTTCCGCGCGCCTGCACCAGCAGTCCGCCTTCCGAAAGCCCGCCCAGTTTGATCGGCGCAAAACCAAGGTTTTCCGCAAGCGCAGCAACCTCCGCTGCCGCGCCGTCATCGTCGCTGGCCAGGAATACGACTCTCCTGCCTCCATTGACAGCCGGGTCTTGCTCAAGGACGGCGGCGACCAAATGGTTGAAGCCCTTGACCAGTTTCCCACCGGTGAAGGCCTGCGCGACGACCTTGGCGGAAGAAGGCTGCCCTCCCAGCTCCTCAAGCGGCACGCCGTAGGCATTGGTCGCATCGATGATGGTCTTCCCCGCCCACGTCGGCAGCGCCTTCGCGACATCCCGGTGCGATTCGAAACGCACCGCCAGAAAGACGATGTCGGCCTTGACCGCTTCCGCCAGTGTTTGGGGACGGATCCCGGGTCCGATCGCGGCCGCAGCGGATGCAAAGCTTTCCGGCTCGCGAGTGGTGGCAACGGATACTTCGATGCCGCTTCGGGCAAACGCCTTGGCAAGCGCCTGGCCGAGCTTGCCGAAGCCGATAATTGCGTAGCTCATATATTTTCCTTTGGTTGAGCACGCCCTGCGGGTACCGAATATCGACCGGAGCGGCCGGCAGGGCGTGGCGCGTCAGATTTGCGCCAGGCCGCCGTCGGCGGCGACCTCGCTGGCGGTCATGAAACTGCTGTCCTGCGACGCGAGAAAGGCAGCCACCGCTCCGATCTCCACCGGTTCGGCCATGCGTTTGAGCGGATTCATCGAGGCGAACACCTTCATGCCCTCCTCGCCCACCGCGGCCTTCGCCAGTTCGGTAGCGGTCGGCCCGGGCGACAGCACGTTTACCCGGATGCCGGTGCCCTTCAGATCCTCCGCCCAGGACCGCGCGAGGTTGCGCACCGCCGCCTTGCTCGCGCTGTAGGCGCTGAACGCCGGGGCGCCCGTGGTGCCGGCGCTCGATCCGGTCAGGATGATCGAACCGCCCTCGCCCATCAACGGCAGCGCCTTCTGGACCGTGAAGATCAAACCCTTCACATTGGTGTCGAAGGTTTCGTCAATGTGCTCGGCGGTGATCTGGCCGAGCGGAAGCAGGCTACCCACCCCGGCGTTGGCGAAGACGATGTCGAGCGTTCCGCGCTCGGCCTTCACCGCCGCGTAGAGCCGGTCGAGGTCGGCCTCATCGGCGACCGAGCCCTGCACCCCGCGCGCGTTGGGTCCGAGCTCGGCCACGGCGGCGTCGAGCGCCTCCTGCCGGCGGCCGAAGATGAAGACAAAGGCCCCCTCTTCGATGAAGCGTGCTGCCGCTGCGCGGCCGATGCCGGTAGCGCCGCCGGTGATCACGGCGGTCTTTCCATTCAGTCTGGTCATAACTTGTATCCTTCCTTGGTTAGGAAGCAGGAATCTGCTTGCTTGAATAGAGTATGGAGTTAAGGTAACCTATGCACAAGTATGCACTTTTAGGTAACCACAAAATTATGACGACTCCTACTGAAACCTGCGGCACTGTCGGTACCATCGAGTTGGCGCTCAACTATATCAGCGCTCAACACTCCGTTCAGCCTGGCTTTGACATCATCTAGTGTGGCTATGAGTCGCCGCGCCGCCAAGCGCCGTTCGCGCGCGTCCTGAAGCGAAATTTCGGGATAGGGACCGAAAGTGAGCCGGTTCTCTTTTCCGTCCTGTTGACGAAATTTCAAACGCCAGCTGCGCGAGCCGGTTGGAGCAACTTCTAGGTACAGTCCGCCGCCATCAAACAGCTTATATAGTTTCTGGCGGGGCTTGGCATTTCGGACTTGCGCTTCGGTCAGAGGTGGGATAATTTTGGGCATGGTAGTCTCCCTTGGCAGGTGCCGGAAACTACTTTAGACTAGGTTTTTGGGGCATTGGTTTTGAATGGGGTAAAACTGATCCGTATCAAGGCCCCCAAAAACGCTGGATGCTGCTGGACAGTAGGAGCCGTCAGAATACAAAAAAGCCGCTGTAGCAGGGGCTAGAGCGGCTTTTTTAATACTTCCTTGGACTTGCTGAGACTGCCCAATTTGAATCCTTGGCGGAGAGAGGGGGATTCGAACCCCCGATAGGCTATGAACCTATACACGCTTTCCAGGCGTGCGACTTCAACCACTCATCCACCTCTCCTGCATCACTTTCCCCTTTCGGAGAAGCCGCGAATTATAGCAAAAATTCCCAAGAGTACAAAGTTTATTTCCCCAACCTCAGGAAGCTTCCTTCAACTGCTCCAGAATCGCCGGATTCTCCAGCGTGGACACATCCTGCGTGATCACCTCGCCCTTGGCCAACACACGCAACAACCGCCGCATGATCTTGCCCGAACGCGTCTTCGGCAGATTATCCCCAAACCGGATCTCCTTCGGCTTGGCGATCGGACCAATCTCCTTGGCGACCCAATTCCGCAACTCCAGCGCCAGCTTCTTGGCCTCTTCCCCAGTAGGACGCGCCTGCTTCAACACCACGAACGCACAGATCGACTCACCGGTCGTATCGTCCGGCTTGCCCACCACCGCAGCCTCAGCCACCAGCGGATTGGCCACCAGCGCCGACTCGATCTCCATCGTGCCCATGCGGTGACCCGACACATTCAGCACATCGTCAATCCGCCCGGTGATCGTGAAGTAACCCGTATCCTTGTTACGAATCGCACCGTCGCCAGCCAGGTACATCTTGCCGCCCAACTCCTCCGGGAAGTAGCTCGACTTGAACCGCTCGGGATTGTTCCAGATGGTGCGGATCATCGAAGGCCAAGGACGCTTGACGACCAGGATACCGCCCTGTCCGTTCGGCACGTCCACACCAGCCTCGTCCACGATCGCGGCCATGATGCCCGGCAGCGGCAAGGTGCACGAACCCGGCACCATCGGCGTCGCGCCCGGCAGCGGCGTGATCATGTGGCCGCCGGTCTCGGTCTGCCAGAAGGTGTCGACGATCGGGCACTTCTCGCCGCCCACCTGCGTGTAGTACCACATCCACGCTTCAGGATTGATCGGCTCGCCCACCGTGCCCAGCAAACGCAGCGACGACAGGTCGTAGTTTTTCGGATGCACTTTCGCGTCGACGTCCGACGCCTTGATCAGCGAACGGATCGCGGTCGGCGCGGTGTAGAAGATGCTGACCTTGTGCTTGGCGATGGTGTCCCAGAAGCGGCCGGCGTTCGGGTAGGTCGGCACGCCTTCGAACACCACTTGCGTGGCGCCCACCGCCGTCGGGCCGTAGGCGATGTAGCTGTGGCCCGTCACCCAGCCGATGTCGGCCGTGCACCAGTAGACGTCGTCCGGCTTGATGTCGAACGACCACTTCATCGTCAGCGCGGCCCACAGCAGATAGCCGCCGCTCGAATGCTGCACACCCTTCGGCGTGCCGGTCGAGCCGGACGTGTACAGGATGAACAGCGGATGCTCGGCATCCACCCACTCCGGTTCGCATACCGACGACTGGTTGGCGACCAGGTCGTGCAGCCACAGGTCGCGCCCCGCCTGGAAGTTGATGTTGCCACCGGTGCGTTTGTAGACGATCACGTCCTTGATGGTGTCGCAGCCGCCCAGCGCCAGCGCTTCGTCGACGATGGCTTTCAATGGCAGGCTTTTGCCGCCGCGCAGTTGCTCGTCGGCGGTGATGACGGCCACCGCGCCGGCGTCGATGATGCGCTCCTGCAGCGATTTGGCGGAGAAGCCGCCGAACACCACCGAGTGCGTGGCGCCGATGCGCGCGCAAGCCTGCATCGCGGCCACGCCTTCCACCGACATCGACATGTAGATGATGACGCGGTCGCCTTTCTTGATGCCGCGCGATTTCAGGCCGTTGGCGAATTTGCAGACCTTCTCGTGCAGCTCTTTGTAGCTGACGTGCACCGACTTGCCGTCGTCCGCTTCGAAGATGATGGCGGTCTTGTCGGCGTTGCCGTTCTGCAGATTGCGGTCCAGGCAGTTGTAGGAGACGTTCAGGTGACCGTCTTCGAACCATTTGTAGAACGGCGCGTCGTCCTCGTTCAGGACCTTGGTGAACGGCTTCTGCCACACCAGGTTTTCCTTCGCCAGACGCGACCAGAAGCCTTCGTAGTCGGCCGCCGCCTCCGCGCACAATGCGTTGTAGGCGTCCATGCCGGACACGGTCGCCTGTGCTGCAAACGCCGCCGGTGGCGTGAAGATGCGGGATTCCTGCGGACCTTGTTGGGTAGTAGTGCTGCTCATGCTTGTCTCCAGTGTTTGTAGTCGTTTGTCATAAACATAAACTTCATCGCTTACTGAGCCCTTACAGATTGGACGTCCCCGGCGGAGGATGTGGTGCTCTATGTAATTTTACCAATATTTCTAAAGCCATACGTCGTGTCTCCCCGCTGCGATTGCTGAGCAGCACGTGTAAAATGTCGCCATCTCGTTAGTCTGCACCAATTCAAGGAGTTCCGCCGTAATGACCAAGCCACCACCGAAACTGCGCCCGCTGCCCGCCTTTATCTTCATGACGCGCTGGCTGCAGTTGCCGCTGTATCTGGGCTTGATCCTGGCGCAGTGCGTCTACGTGTTCCATTTCTGGGTCGAGCTCAAGGACTTGATCGGCGCCGTGCTGGGCAATGAGACCGCACTGGAGCACATCTTCCAGGCTGTCGCGGTGCCCGGCGCCCCGCTGCCGGCAAAGCTCAACGAAACCACCATCATGCTGGTCGTGCTCGGCCTGATCGACGTCGTCATGATTTCCAATCTGCTGGTGATGGTCATCATCGGCGGCTACGAGACCTTTATCTCGCGCATGAATCTCGACACGCATCCGGACCAGCCGGAATGGCTGTCGCACGTGAACGCCTCCGTGCTGAAGACCAAGCTGGCGATGGCCATCATCGGCATCTCGTCCATCCATTTGCTGAAGACCTTCATCAACGCCAGCGTCTACGACCCGAAAACGTTGATCGCCCAGACCAGCATACACGCGGTGTTCCTGCTGTCGGCATTGGCGATCTCCTACACCGACCGCATCACCACCCTCACCCATAACGAATCCCATTAACCCTCGCGAGAACATCATGACCATCATAAAGCAAGAAGACCTGATCGAATCCGTTGCCGCCGCGCTCCAGTACATCAGCTACTACCACCCCGCCGACTATATCCAGCATCTGGCGCGCGCCTATGATGCCGAGCAAAGCCCGGCCGCGAAGGACGCGATCGCGCAGATCCTGACCAACTCGCGCATGTGCGCCGAGGGCAAGCGTCCGATCTGCCAGGACACCGGCATCGTCAACGTCTTCCTGAAGATCGGCATGGGCGTGCGCTTCGAGGGCTTCACCGGCACCGTCACCGACGCCGTCAACGAGGGCGTGCGCCGCGCCTACAACTACGATGACAACAAGCTGCGCGCCTCCATCGTGGCCGACCCGCACTTCGACCGCAAGAACACCAAGGACAACACGCCGGCCGTGGTCCACATGGAACTGGTCGAGGGCGACACCGTCGACGTCAAGGTGGCCGCCAAGGGCGGTGGCTCGGAAAACAAATCCAAGATGGTCATGATGAATCCGTCCGATTCGCTGATCGACTGGGTGCTGAAGACCGTGCCGACCATGGGCGCCGGCTGGTGCCCGCCAGGCATGCTGGGCATCGGCATCGGCGGCACCGCCGAGAAGGCGATGCTGATGGCGAAGGAAGTGCTGATGGAAGACATCGACATGTACGAGCTCAAGCAGCGCGGCCCGCAGAACAAGCTGGAAGAGCTGCGCATCGAACTGTGCGACCGCATCAACGCGCTGGGCATCGGCGCGCAAGGCCTGGGTGGCCTGACGACCGTGCTGGACGTGAAGATCATGACCTACCCGACCCACGCCGCATCGAAGCCGGTCGCGATGATTCCGAACTGCGCCGCCACCCGCCACGGCCACTTCGTGCTGGACGGCTCGGGCCCCGCCTACATGACGCCGCCTCCGCTGTCGACCTGGCCTGACGTCAGCTGGGCGCCGGACACCGAGAAGTCCAAGCGCGTCGACCTGAACACGCTGACCAAGGAAGAAGTCGCCTCGTGGAAGCCGGGCCAGACCCTGCTGTTGAACGGCAAGATGCTGACCGGCCGCGACGCCGCGCACAAGCGCATCCAGGACATGCTGGCCAAGGGCGAGCAACTGCCGGTGGACTTCAAGAACCGCGTGATCTACTACGTCGGCCCGGTCGATCCGGTACGCGACGAAGTGGTGGGCCCGGCCGGCCCGACCACCGCCACCCGCATGGACAAGTTCACCGACATGATGCTGGAGAAAACCGGCCTGATCGCGATGATCGGCAAGGCCGAGCGCGGCCCGGTCGCCATCGAGTCGATCAAGAAGCACAAGTCGGCCTACCTGATGGCGGTCGGCGGCTCGGCCTACCTGGTGTCGAAGGCGATCAAGGGCGCCAAGGTGCTGGGCTTCGCCGACATGGGCATGGAAGCGATCTACGAGTTCGACGTGGTCGACATGCCGGTGACCGTGGCGGTGGACGCCGCCGGCACCTCGGTGCATGAAACCGGTCCGAAGGAATGGAAAGCCAAGATCGAAGCGCTGAACGTTCCGGTCGTGACGGCCTGATGCAAGGCGCCCGCTCTCCCGGCGCCCCCATCGGCGTCTACGATTCCGGCGTGGGCGGGCTGTCGGTGCTGCGCCACATCCGGGCGCAGCTGCCGGCCGAGGACTTGATCTACTTCGCAGATTCCGGCCACGCGCCGTACGGCGAAAAGACCGAGCAGTATGTGGTCGACCGTGCGCTGCTGGTGGCCGCCTTCCTGCTGGAGCGCGGCGCCAAGGCGCTGGTGGTGGCCTGCAATACCGCGACCGTGGCCGCCATCAAGGCGGTGCGGGCGCGTTATCCCGAGCTGCCGGTGGTCGGCGTAGAGCCCGGCCTGAAGCCCGCCGCGGCGATCACGCGCAGCGGCAAGGTCGGCGTGCTGGCGACGGCGCGCACGCTCAAGGGCGACAAGTTCCTGCAACTGCGCGAGCAGATCAGCGCCGCCACGCGGGCCGAGTTCCTGCTGCAGCCGTGCGTGGGCCTGGTCGACCAGATCGAGCTGGGCGACCTGGACACCCCGGCCATCGCCGCGCTGCTGGAGCAATACGTGGCACCGCTGCTGGACCAGGGCGCCGACACGCTGGTGTTGGGCTGCACCCACTATCCCTTCGTCCAGGCCGGCATCGAACGCGTGCTGCGCGGCCACGGACACCCGGACGTGATGCTGATCGATACGGGCGACGCCGTGGCGCGCCAGCTGGTGCGCCTGCTGGACGGCGGCGGCCTGCTGCACCCGGCGCGCGCCAACGGCGAGGCGCCCGCGTCCCTGCGCGGCTACACGACGGCGGATGTGAGCGCGCTGGCGCCGGCCTTCGCCAATCTGCTGGGCCTGCATCCGCCGGTGGAAAAGGTTGATGTTTAAGCAAGCCGGAATATTTTGAAAAAACTTTGCATTTAGATTTGCAGGATTCAAAACTGGCTTGTATAATTCGGCACCTGTCTACGAAACAGTAGACAAAGCGAAGTAAATCAGTGGTGGCTGTAGCTCAGTTGGTAGAGTCCAGGATTGTGATTCCTGTTGTCGTGGGTTCGAGCCCCATCAGCCACCCCACAGAATACGTAGGAAAATCAGAGGGTTACAAGTTTCGGCTTGTAGCCCTTTTCCTTTTTCTGGACCAATGCTCCAAACTTTGGAATATGCTGCCCTTCCTCCGCGCCAGCTCACATTCGGCGGGCGCTAGCTCGCACCTAGCCTAAATTATTGTATGTACGGGAAATGGTTGACCTGTATATTTTATGTACATACAATAATTTCGTGCTCATCACCTTTGATCCCGACAAAGACCGCATCAACCGGCAGAAACATGGTGTCTCGCTGGCGCATGCGGCGGACCTCGATTGGGATACCGCGATGGAAGAGCTGGATGATCGAGAGGATTACGGCGAGGACAGGTATAGAGCGTTCGGAGCCATCGAAAATAAGCTCTACTGCGTGGTGTATGTGGACCGCGACGACGGACGAAGGATTATCAGTCTACGAAAAGCAAACGCTAAAGAGGTAAGAAATTATGTCGAAGCCAACAAATGACAAAGCGGCGAAAGCCGCCGCACCGGCAACGATGAGGCGCCCAACAAGGGCGCCGCAGTTGGACGAAGACACCCGCCGTGCAATCGCTCGCAGGGCCAAGGCACTTACGCTCATCATGCCGACAGAGGAAGAGGACGCCGCGATTACCAAGGCGGCCCTGTCCGACCCTGACAACCCGCCAATGACCGACACTGAATTAGCAAAACTCCAGCCGGCTCGACGCCCACGCGGACGGCCAGCGCTGGAGGCGACCAAGGTAGCTACCAGCATCCGGTTTGACAACGTGGTGCTGGACTCGTTCAAGGCTTTGGGTCCCGGTTGGCAGACCCGTATCAACGAGATTCTGCTGCAATACCTCATCGAAACGCGTCAGCTCAGCCGATTCCACGCCACGGTGCAAGCCGGCGCGAAAGAGCAGCGCAAAGCGGATGAATTCCTGGTTGTGGCAAGGGATACCGTTCAAGCCAAAGAAAAGGTCAAACGGCACCTGCTTGCCTCTGGTCGAGAAGAGGCCGCGCGCGAACGGGTCATTACCGTAGACGTGGGCAACGCTGCGGTTAGAGATCTGCCGGTCATCATGTAATCACGGCCAACCGGGCGTTGCTCAGGGATGCTTCAATGCAGCCTGAAGAACCGCCGTATGCCTTCCAGGTAGTTGGCTTGCTGTACCAGCTCGGGTTCCGCATGATGGCTGCGGACGGCGCTCAGCCCTTCGCTGCGGTCGCTGAGCACGTGGGCGAATTCGGCCGCCAGCTCGGGCCGCTCGTGCAGGATGGTTTCAAAATTCTCCTTGTCCAGCCGGTAGCACAGCACATCGGTCCTGGCGGTGACGGTGGCGCGGCGCGGCGCGCCGGTCAGCAGGCCGATCTCGCCGAACACGTCGCCCGCCGTGAGCGTGGCGCAATGGACGCGCTCCCTCCCCTCGGCCTCGAACCACACGTCGGCCTCGCCGCCGACCAGCAGATACAGCCAATGCGCCACCGCGCCCTGCCGGGTGATGATATCGTCCTTGACGAACGGCGTATTGCGCAGCGCGCCGGCGAGCTTGCCCAGTTCCTCGTCGGTGAGGCTGGAAAACAGCGCGACCTTGCCCAGCGCCTTCCTGCGCGCGTCCAGCTCCACCGACCGCCTGGCGTTCGAGCGCCGCTCCGAATCCGCGTTCAGACGGATGTCCATGCACGGATGGGCGAGCGACAGGCTCTGCCGCTGCAGGGCGCTGTAGAAATGGATGCGTACGGCCGAATCGGTGCCGTCGTCGTGGGCCGGGTTGGTGAGCCAGTAGCGCACCGCGTACTGGATCAGCCCATCGCGGTAATCGGTGACGATGCACTCAGGCGGCCGGGCCGTCGAGATATGCTCGATGTGGGTCTGCCGCAGCGCCGCCTGGACGGTGGCGATGACCTGCTGCGGCGGCACCCCGTCCTCGATCCAGAAATGCACCCAGCGCCGGAACTCCGGCTTGCTCTCGCGGCTGTACACCTCGACCTTCGATTTCATCAGCACGCTGTTGGGGATGACGATCAGGTTGCCGTTGTTGGTGTGCACCGCCGTATGCCGCCAATGGACCTCCACCACCTTGCCGCGCACGTCGTCGATCTTGATCCAGTCGCCGATGCGGACCGAGTTGTCGAACTGGAGCGCGAGTCCGCCCAGGATATTGCCCAGCGTTTCCTGCATCGAGAAGGCGACCACGCCGGTGATGACCGCCGACGTGGTGACCAGCCCGCTCAAGTCCAGGCCCGCCACGCGCAGCCACACCAGGCCCCAGACGATGTAGGTGATCACCAGCAGGATGTCTTCCATGATGCGCGGCGGGTGCATGCGCAGCGCCGGCAGCAGCACGCGGAAGGCGGTCAGGCCCAGGATGCGTATCAGCAGCAGCCCGAAGCCGAGCATGGAGGCGCTTTCGAACAGGCCGGCGGCCTGGCGCTGGTCCATGTCGATCATGAGCTTGCTGGAGAGGCTGAGGATCAGGCACAGGCCGCCGAACAGCAGGTTGTTGCGGAACATGTGCTGGCTGTCGGGATCGGAGCGGGTCAGCAGCAGCTGCGCCACGCTGCAGACGAGGACGGCGGCGACCAGGCCGGCGTGCCAGGGATTGATCCATGGGCCATCGATGGTCAGCATGCGGGCTCCTCATCCGTTGCTAGCTTGAATGTATTGTGAACTGATCGCCCCCCAGGCGCAATGCGATAACGAGCTAAACTATTTAAACCCTTTTGGCTTAGCAACAAGACAGCCACCCATGGTTGCTTAAAAGTTAATGGTGTACCATGGACGAATCCCTACGCTTTGGATAAATCCACCGGAAATAAAATGAACTGGACCACCGCACTTCTTGGCACGCTATTCCTCGGCACCACCGCAACGGCGCAGACGGCGCCCGGGCAGGAAGTCAACATCGTCGGCTTCAAGAATCCAGAGCACAAGTCCTACCAGTCTTTCGTGCGCGCGCTGTCGGCCGCCGAGCGCTACAAGGAGCTGGCGCCGCAGGCCGATCCCGGCTTCCGGCTGCTTTCCAAGCCGCCCGGCAAGGACCTCACGCTGCGCCTGGTCGGCAATGCCGCCGAACAGCCGATCGCGCTCGATCCGCAAGGCTACTTCCATCTGGAGAAAAAACCCGTCATCGACGACGAGCGGGCGGACCTGGTGGTCTCGGTCAAGGCCGGCGGCGCGGCGTTCAAACCGTCGGTGCACACGCCCGGCCTGCCGCCGTCCACCCGGCGCCTGGGCGACCTGCGGATGGAGTGCGAGATGCTCTGGGCAATGGACAAGGACGACATGTCGTTCCTGATCAGGTCGACGTTCCAGCTCGCCGGAGGCCTCTGCCATTCCGGCAAGATCGCGGTGGATTTTCCCGAGCCGCTCAAGCTGCGGTCGGCCACGCTGGTCGAGGCCGACCGCACGTTGAAGCTGCCGCTCCAGGCCGACCGGCGTGGCTACATCGCGCCTGTCCACGACAAGAGCTGGAGCAACGAGGCCAGGGTGGTGTTCGAGCCGGTCGAGGATGGCGGCTGACAGACCATCAGCGGCCGCTTTCGCTATCGGTACAGTGCGGCGACGTAGTAAACGCCGGCAGCCAGCACCCCGCTGACCACGTACAGCGCTCCGCGCACGAACGTCACTTGATGTCGCAAGCCATCGACCTTTTCACCCATGAATTTCACGTCAGTAATCAGCCGTTCGACATTGCTGGATAACTTGCCGATTTCAAGCAACACAAACCGCAGATCGGCCTCATTCTCGGAATTCATCGCCATGTCGTCCTCCCATCAATCGATGGCAACCATCATATCCCGCGAGCTTCGCTGCGGGGCCAGCAACAGCTTTGACGAATATCATGAAGCAGAAGTTTATCCACCACGCCGGCGTTACAAAATTTTATTGCAGTTGTTGCCCAATGGAACTTGTTTGGCGCTACAATGAATGTCTGTGCATTCGCATGCAACGCCTCCCCCTTCTAGATTAAGCCCAGCCATGTCCCACGAGAGAACACCCCTGCACGAAGTCAGTACCTACAGCAAGGACACGCCGGTCGGCTGTCCCGACGTCAACGGACGCGCGGCCGTGTTTGTGCCGACCGCGCTGTTCGATGTGAGCAGCTCCACCACCATCCGCAAAGGCGCCGGCATCGTCGGCTACGGCAATCCGGATGGCTCGCTGACCGTCTTCTTCGAGGCCAACCGCTTCGACGAGACCAGCCTGCACAAGTGGGAAAACAAGGCCCGCAAGGCCTACGACCGCATGGTGGCCAGCGCGCCGACCGTGTCCAAGGCCAAGATGGACCCGAAGATGGTCGAACAGATCGGCTACATCGACGGCTCCGGCATCCAGCTGAAACACCCGGAACTCCTGCAGCACTGGCTGGAAGTGTCGAACGCCACGGACACCGCGCCGGCCGACGCCATCATCCTCTGGAAAACCAAATAAAGTTGGTACAAAGATAGAAGACGGGCAGTTGTCCTACAAAGTATCGGACAATCGGCTGATGCCCGTCTGACCTCCCCTGGGATATTCTGGACTCATTGGTAGTCCCATCCCCACCGGAGTTTGTCATGGCACGCTATCTCCACATCGCCTTCGGCACGTTGTTGCTCGGCCTGGCCTGCGCATCGACCTACGTGTTGTGCACGGAAAACGCCCTGCAAGACCATTCCACCTCGCTCTACCAGCTGCGCTGAGACTTCACTCGCGCAAGCCCAGCATATTCACCAGACGGTTCAAGTCGCCCTCCTCGCGGATAATTTCGGCCATCAGCTCGGGCAGCGGCATGCGGCCCCAGTTGACGGCGCGGCGCAGCAGATAGGGCGTCGGGCTGTGCGGTTCCACCAGGCTCAGGTAATCGGCCAGCGCGTCCAGCGTGGCATACGCCTCGTCGCGGTTCTTCCAGCCGGACAGGACCGCCACCGGCGGCGCGGCCGCGCCGGGCGTTTCCTGGTTGCCTTGCGGCGCTTCGGGCGTCGTCATCTCTTCTTCCTTTTGCTCGGGAACCAGCTGTTGCAGCACGCGCTCCAGCGCCACCAGCGTTCCCTTCAGTTTAGACAGGTTCGGCGCCTGCGCGCCCAGTTGCAGGTCGACGAAGGCCAGCATGGTCTCCAGGCAGTTCAGGCAGCGCTGCACCACCTGCAGGCGCTGGGCCAGCTCGCGTCCGAGCCGCTGGTGGGCGTAAGCGATCACTTCCATGCGGGTCAGCGGCGGCGGCTCGTTGTCGGCGGCCGCGCGCGGCTCGGCCGGATGGCCGGCCAGTTCGCGCGCCGTCATGCGCTCCCAGTCGACCAGGCTCTGCGCCGGCGGCTTGCGGCCGTTGATCCTCAGCAGCGGCACATGCACCCGCACCGTCACCGAGAACGATTCGTTGATCCACTCCAGCGGCGCCACGCGGGCGTCGGCGTCGCCGTCCTGGATCACCGGATGCAAGCCTTCCCAGTATTGGCGCAGCAGCCGGTCGACCAGGCTCAGGCCGCGATACATGCCGTCGACGCCGTGCTGCCGCGTCCACGCCTCCAGCAGCCAGGCGGCGATCTGCAAATCCTTGGAGCGGGTCGTCAGCATGGTCTTGCAGCGCGCCTCGATCAGCGGCCAGTCGGCCTTCTGCAGCGGCCGCTCCCACTGGCGCATCGGCAGGCTGGGATCGTCCTCCTCGCGCGCCAGCCGGATCTCGGTGAAGATCGGATCGTAGCGCAACGCCGGGCCGCAGGGCTGGTCCTCGGTGATGGGCTTGAGCAAGAGCTCCAGCTCCTCCTGATGCTCCATGCTCATCAGGGACAGCGGTATCGGCAGGCTGGGTGCGTTCATAGGGGCGGTCGGGTTCGGAGTACTGGGTGTTCGCTCATCGGAAATCAGCAGGCGCGCCTTGTCGACCAGGTTGCGCAGATTGCTCTTTATGGTCGCCATGCGCCGTTCCGCCTACGGTAGCATCTTGGCGAGCTCGCGCGCAAAAAATTTGGCGGCGAGCGGCGACGTCAGCTTGTGCAGGTCCACCACCGTGGCGCCATAGGGCACGTAGATCTTCTCGGACAGGGCCCGCAGCGGGCCGGTGTCGAAGCCTTCGTCGATCTGGTGCATGGCGATCACCACATGGTCGGAGCCGTTGTCCAGCAGGGCCTGGAAGGGATTGGGGCCGGCGTAGTGCGACGGCCAGCCGTCGTCGATGCAGGGATGCAGGTTGTAGAAGCCCAACCGAGGCCATTCGAACAGGCGCGCGTCGATGCGCTGGCCGAAGGTGGCGGTGATGCACAGGTCGGGCTTCCACTGCCGGTCGTACAGGCTGAAGAAATCGTCCGTCTTGACGCGCCCCTTGTACGGCACGATGCCGTGCGACAGCGCCAGCTGCTCCACCATGGTTTCCTCCGCCAGGCTGTGCGGATAGGCCCAGACCCGGCGCCCTCGGCTGACATGGTCCGAGTCGACGTCGTCGGTGGCCACGCCGACCACGCGCACGCGCTGCGCCAGCGGCCCCTTGAGCAGTTCGCTCAGCACGTGGAAGCCGCGATGGAAGCTGCCGAACAGGGCAACTCGCACAAGTGGGGGCAGGGATGACATGGCAACACCTCGTTCAAACCGGCCTACCACGCCGGCGCCTTGACAGGAAACACCGGCGGCCACACCAGCGGCGTGCGCTTGCCGGCGGCGCTCACGGTCAGCCGCACGTACACCCTGGCGCGGCTGTCGCGGGTCTGGATGCGGCCGTCGCCGACCGCGCTCATCGGGAATTCGAATTTCAACAGCTGCGAGCGCGCGCCCGACACCGCCGCCGACCCCGCATCGGTCTCGCGGTAGGCCGACACAAAGCTGAACAGCGCCCATGGATCGTCGAAGCGGTAGCTGATGGTGCGGCCGTCCACCGCCATGCCGGGATGGCCGGCCTCGGCTTTCGGGATGGCCGGGCCGTCCTGCGCCACGCGCAAGGTCAGCACCACCGGCAGGCCGGGCTCCCAGCGCAGCGCGCGCGGGGCGTCGCGCTGGTGCAGCGTGTGGGCGCCGATGCTCAGCGACCAGTCGATGATCTGGTTGCCCTCGCTCTCGACGGCGCTGTTGGCGCGGAACTCGGCCATCACGTCCAGCCCGGCCGCCTGCCCCTCCTCGGCCGGGTACAGCGGCGCCAGGAACTCGCGCACCTTCTGCATCTGCTCGTCCACCTTGCGCACCGTGCTGGCCGGCGACGGCCGCGTCGGGTCGCGGTCCGAGGCCAGCGCCAGCACGTGCACGCGGTCGAACAGCTTGAGCACGGAACCGACCTCGTCCACGTCGGCCGGCACCTTGTCGGCGGCGCCGGCCTTGGCGTTGGCGTCCGGCGCCAGCGAACGGAACGGCGCGCGGTTGGCCAGCCCGGCGTTGAAGGCGGCGGCGAAGCGGGTCCAGGCGTCCTGGTAGCCGGTCTGCAGCAGCTCGCGGCAGCGCGAGTACAGGCCGGCCTGCAGGCCCTGCATGCGCTCGGAGAACACGTCGGTGGCGCGGCGCTGGGCGGCGCGCGCCGACAGCTTGTCGAGGCAGTTGTTGATGTCGAGGTCGGCCGCGCCCGACAGCACGAACTGCTCCAGCGCGCCCAGGCTGCTGGTCGGGCTCTTGAGCTTGTAGCGGCCCAGGTCGGCCACCGTGGCCTGCCAGCGCGTCACCAGCGGATTGCCGGCGCCGGCGCCGCCCAGCTGCATCAGCAGCGTCTCCGCGTCCTTGCCGGTGGCCTCGATGAAGGCCTGCTGCTGCTGCACGTAGGCCGCCAGCGCGCCGGCGTCGGCCGCGCCGAAGGCGTCCAGCAGCGGCGCCTTCTCGCCGTTCCACGAGCGGAAGGCGCGGTCGCGCGGCACGAACACCTCGGCCCGCGCCAGCGTCTCGTCGAGCAGCTGCAAACGGGTCAGCGCGTCGCGGCTGAGCACGGCCGTGAGGTTGTCGGCCACGCCGGCCGCCGCGATGTCCTGCAGCCACGAGCGGATGCGCAGCGCCTTGGCGCGGTCGGCCTCGGCGGCCGGCGCCTGCACCTCGCGCGTCGAGACGATGTAGGCCTGCGACAGCATGTCGCGCGCGGTCTCGGCCAGCGCGCCGTCGGCCAGGCGCGCGGCCGGCGCCTGCAGCATGTTGGGGAACTTGGGCAGGAAGTCGGTCTGCACCCGCTTGCGGGCGTCGCCCAGCGCCAGCACCTGGTCCAGCCGCGGGCCGTCCCAGCCGACGGTGGAGCCGGCCGGCACCTCCGGCAGGCGGCTCAGGTGGTTGACCTTCATGAACGGCTGCGACAGCAGGCCGTTCAGCGCGTCCAGCAGCCCCTTGCGGTCGGCCGCGAAGGCCCAGGCGGAATTGGCCTCCGACCATTCCAGGCCCGAGCTCAGGCCCTGCGAGTGGCTGTCGGCCGACAGGGTCGCGTCCCACAGCGAGATGAACTGGTTGAAGCCGTCGTCGGTCTGCTTGCGGGCGTCGTCGGCGGCCGCCTTGCCCAGCAGCGAGACGCTCTCGACCTTTTGCAGCAGGTTGTCCCAGGCCGGGCCCAGGTCCGGCGTGCTGCGGTGCATCCACGCGCCCTTGCCGGTGGTCAGGTAGGCCTCCTGCGCGCGCAGCGCGGTGCGCAGCGCCTGCCAGATGGCGATGTTGGTGGCGGCGTCGGCCTTGGGATCGGCCTCGTACAGCGCGGCCGAGGTTTCGCCGATGGTCTGCTCGGCCTTCAGCAAGCCGTTGTTGACGAACATGCGCTTGGCGGTGGCCTTGACGGCCAGCCTGAACGAACAGCTGGCCGCCTCCTGCAGCGGCTCGGCGGTGAGCGACTGCACGTCCTTGGCCACCTGCCGGAACAGCGTGGCGGTGCGCGCCGGATTGCCGTTGAGCTCGGTGCCCAGCAGCACCCGCACCACCAGCCCCAGGTCCTCGCCGGACGGCGGGCCGGAGCTGGCCGACTTCAGCCGCATCATCGCCTGCTGCACCTGGTCGAGCTGCTCCATGCGCGCCACGTATTGCAGCAGCGCCGAGAACTCCGGCAGGTTCTCCATGTTCAGCGCGGTGTTCGGCGCCGCCGTCATCTCGTTCCAGCGCGCCGGCAAGGTGCAGCGGCCGCCGATCACCAGGCTGCCCGAGATGGGGTCGATCGGCACGCCGGTCAGCTCGCTCACCCGGCTGTACATGGAGCGCCGCAGCGGATCGAAGGCGTTGTCGGCGAAGCCTTTTTCCATGCGGCCCTGCACGCGCTGGTGCAGGTTGTCGAACCACGGCCACGAGCCGGGCATGAACAGCGAACCGAGGCGGGCATTGCCCATCTGCTCGATGTTCTGCAGCGCCTCCATCGCGCGCTGGCGGCTCTGCGCCGGGTCGACCACGTTGTGGCTGCTCGCCAGCAGGCTGGCGCGGGTATCGCGGTCCAGCTTGTGCAGGTAGACCACCACGTCGGAACCGAGCCGGTGCAGGTTGAGCGTGGCGAACAGCAGCCCCGCCACCCACACCACGGGGATGCCGACGGCGATCCAGCGCGCCATGCGGTTCATCGCCGGCCGGCGCATGCGGTGCACCGACGACGAGCGCACCAGCCCGGCCTCGGCGAAGATCTTGCGCTCGAAGATGTCGCGCAGGAAGGCCGGCACGGCGCTGCCCTGCCCCGGCACCCAGGCCGGCGCGGCGGCGTCCGACAGCGTCGGCTCGGCCCGTTCCGGCAGCGTGGCGGGCGGGGTCGCGGCGGCCTGGTCGACCGGCTGGAAGCCGTCGTCGGCCGGCGCGGCGGGCTCGCCCAGCAGGGCCGCCTCGTCGCTGCAATCGCCGGTCAGGTAGATGCCGCGCAGCAGGAAGGGCTCGTGGTAGGCGCTGGGCCGCATCAGCTCCTCGGCGAACAGCTTCAGGCCGGCGCGCAGGCGCTCGACCTGGTTGGGCAGCAGGAAGTACTCGCTGCTGTCCGAGTCCGACGGCTCCAGCGCGCACAGCTCGGCGCAGCTGTCGGACAGCGTGCGGACGATCTCGTTCATCGCCGTCTCTATCCATTGCGCCTGGAACGGCGCGGCCAGCTCGTGCGGCGACGACCAGCCCAGCATCGAGCGGCGCAGCGGCTCCGGCAGCGCGGCGCCGAAGCGCGCGAAGCCGGGAATGGTCTCGCAGTCGGTGATGGCCAGGTAGATCGGGAAGCGCAGCGCCAGCCGGTTCTGCGCCAGCCACAGGCGGCGGTGGATGGCCTTGGCGCGCGCGGCCAGGTCCAGCTGGCCGGCGCCGTCGGCGTCGAGGAAGGCGCGCGCCGGGATCGCCACCACGATGGAGTCGAACGGCCGGTCGGGACGGTAGTTGCGGCACAGGCCGAGGAAGTCGTCCCAGGTGGTGTTGGCGGCGCCGCCGGACGCCTCGGGATCGGGCGCGCCCAGGTAGTCCGACTGCAGCTGCACCGCGATGCCCTGGTCGAAGAAGTTCCAGTTGATGCCCTGGGCGCCGGCGGTCAGCGTGCTGTCCGCGCTGAGCGCGCTTTGCAGGCCCGATTGCAGCAGCGGCAGTTCGCGCCCGGCGCTGTCCTCGTTGAGCACCAGCGTCCACGCCAGGCTGTAGCGCTCGGAGCGGGCCGCGATATTGTTTTCGATCAGCTCCACCGCCACGCGGAACGATTGCTTGAGCGAGTCCGCGCTGATCAGGCGCGGCTTCTGGTCGGCCGGCTTGTCGGCCTTTTCCGCGCCCTTCATCGCCGCCCAGATGACCACCGCGAACAGCAGCATGACGAGCAGCGTCAGCACCAGCAAGGTGGCAATGGCCGTGTTATCTGACAAGAAGTTGAACACTATGCGCTCGTCCCGATTGGTTGGTCACACGGTCGTGGCGAGCGCGGCGCGTACCGGCCACGATTGCCACAGCCACAGCAGTTCAGACAGTCCCAGCAATATCAGCAGCACCAGCACGAACATCATGCCGCTGCGGTTGAACTTGGGCAGGCGCCGCGCCGCCAGGTGCGACAGCGTGCTGGCGTAGGCCTGCTCGGACAGCGTGCGGTCGCGCCCCTGCAGGTCGGCCGGGCGCAGGTAGACGAACTGGAACAGCTCGCGCCGGTACTCGGCGATCTTGTCCTGCTTCTGGCCGCGATACCGGCCCTGGAAGCCCAGCGACAGCAGATACAGGTACAGGCGGCCGACGTTGCGCCGCCCCGCCTCGCGCTCGCGCAGCAGCTGGTCCAGGTCGTCGAACACGCGCTCGCCGGCAAAGCTGGACTTGAACAGCGTGGTCTCGATCAGCACATGGCGCCAGTAGCCGCGCCCGGCCCACTCGGTGTTGAGCATCACCTCGTCGGCCAGCGCCGCCTTCAGGAAGCGGCCCTGCACCTCGGCCTCGATGCCGGCCTTGCCGACGATGCGGCGCGCCTCCAGCGACTGCAATTCGATCAGCTGGCACAGCTGGCGGCTGAGCGCCTCGGCGGCCGCCCTGGCCTCGCCCTCGCCCACCCGCGTGGCCGCCTGCGCCGAGCGCGACAGCACGTCGTAGAAGTCGCGGAACTGCACCGACGCCAGGTCCACGCCCTCGCTGATGCTGCCGCTCCAGGCCGCCGGAGTCTGCGCCGGCGCCGCGTTGTTGGTTCCAAAGTTCACGGCATCATCCCTTTATGAACAACACCACTTCCTGCGGACGCTGCGTCTGCAGGCTTTCGTTGGCGTTGCTGATCAATAAAGCCTGGCCGGCCACGATGAATTCATCCGACACTTCCACGCTGAACAAGGTGTAGCCGGCGCTGGCGCGCAGGCCCAGCTCGGGCGCGGCGTCGATGCGGCTGCGCGGCGCGCCCAGCACGCGGCGGTCGGTCAGCGAGGTCCACACCGTCTGCGAGCCGATCACCGCGCCGGCCATCCACTGCGTGGCCTCGCGCTCGGGCTGGCCGCGCAGGCCCACCACCAGCCGCGCGCCCAGCCACTCGGCCTGCATCGCCAGCGAGAACGCCTGGCCGTCGTAGCCGAACACGCAGGTCTTCCACTCCTGGCTGACCTCGCCCACCAGGTCGGCCAGCGCGGCCAGCACGGCGTCGAAGGCCGGGGCGGTGTCGGCGTGGTCGTAGGCCGGCGGCATGATGGGCACGGCGCCGGGACGCAGCGTCGCCAGCGGCCCCAGCTGCGCGCACAGCGCCAGGTACAGCGGCATCGGATGCACGGACGGGCTGCGCAGCAGGGCTTCGAGCACCGGCAGGTTGAGGATCAGGCTCGACAGCCGGGCCTTCTGCTCCAGCAGGTTGATGCGGTCCTCGGTGCGCGACGATGGCTGCGCGGTCTGGCGCGCCAGGAACACCGCCTTGTTGCGCATCTGCGTGACCAGCTGCTGCGCGCGCAGGCGCACGCCGGACGCGGCCGGCACGTCCAGCATGGCCGGCAGGTAGCCGCCGCGATGCACGATCTCGTTGCCCTTGTTGACCGTCATCAGCTGCAGCGCGGTGTAGGCCGCCGACGGCACCGGCCCGGCGGCCAGGCCCAGGTTGACCGCCATGCGCGGCACGTCGGCCGGCAGCGCCTGCGACACCTCGTCCTCCACGGCCGGGCTCTCGACGCCGCGGAACATCGCGGGCTGACCCGGCTGGCGCAGCGAGCGCGTGTTGCCCACCACCAGATACACCGCCAGGTCCTGCTGCGCCATCGCCTCGGCCCACGGCGCCAGGTCCAGCTCCAGCGGCCGGCCCTGCGCCAGCGCGCTGTCGTAGGTCACGGCCATGCCGTTGGGCAGGATCGCCTCCAGTTGCTGGATGCGCAGCAGGCCGGTGGTCAGCAGCGCCTCGTCGACGGCGAGCGCGCGCACGCCCCAGCCGTAGGGATGGGCCGCGATCGACTGCCAGGCCAGCAGCGCGTCGATGCGCGCACCCTCCTGCTGGAAGTGCTGCGGCGTCAGCATCATGCCTTCGTGCCACTGGATGCGATGTAAAAGTTGAGGTACGGTCATTGCGTCGCTTTCATGATCTACTGCGCCGCGCCGGCTTTGGGCTCTTTGGCACTAAAGCCCTGCGCGTTCAGTTGCACAACATATCCCGATGCGTTCAGCAGCAGGCGCTCGCGGTGCTCGCCGGCGTTGCTGTAGCCGGCGAACACCAGCGCGGCCCAGGCCTTCTGGTCGCTCCATTTTTTATCGTTCAGCTTGATCGTCTGGGCCGGCACCAGCTCGTAGGGGTAGACGGTGAGCGCCTCCGGGAAGGTGCGCTGCAGCTCGGCGCGGGTGGCGAACCATTTCGAGGCCGGCATCGCCAGCAGGGATTCGAGCACGGCCGGGTCCTTGACCAGCACCACGTCCACCGCCACCGCGCTGTTGCTGTTGGCGTCGTCGGCGGCGCGCAGGGTCAGCGACTTCCAGCTGGGCGAGGCCATGCTGGGACCGAACAGCGCGCGCGTGGCGCCGCAGCCGGCCAGCGCGCACAACAGCGCGCACAGCAGCAAGCAGCGGCGGGGGATCGAGGTCATCATTAGTTGCATAAGTCAGTCTTCAAAAGGCCTTGCGCAGGCCATAGCCCACGCCGGCGCAAAACACTGTGAACAGAGCAATCAACAACAGGAACAACACGAACAGCGCTTGCTTGCGGGTGAAGACGAGCTTGAGCGTGGACGGCTGCCACGCTTCGAAATCTTGCTCGTTTTTAATATACAGACCATCCGCCACCAAGGCAATCAGCGCCGACGATATAAGAAAGGAAAGTAAATTCCGTGGTCCTTCGCACAACACTTCCACCAGCATGAACACCGGCAGCACCGCCTCCAACGGCAGGCTCATCGAGGCCATCACGAAGCTGCCGAGTATCACCGACTTGCCGCCGGCGATGCCCACCGACCACAGCGCGGCGGTCCACGACAGCGCGCAGATCCAGGCGATGTCGGCGGCGACCAGCGGATGGTGGTACAGGTTGGCGACGAAGATCGCCAGCACCGCGAAGAACATCGCCTCGCCGGCCTTGAGGAACACCGGCGCGATCGGCGAGACCAGCTCCACCAGGCCGCGGCTGAAGCCCAGCCGCACGCTCATGCCCTGGATGAAGCCCGGCACCGCCGCCACCGCCACCGGCGAGAACAGGCAGACGGTGATCGGCTCGCGCAGCGCCAGCATCACCAGCCACGGCGACTTGTTCAGCTTCCAGCACAGCACGGCGATGGCCGCCGCGCACACCGCCAGCGCGGCCACGAAGAAGGCCGCCAGGAAGCTGCCCAGCAACATGATGGCTTCCACCCCGGCGGTGGTGGCGCTTCTCGCCGCCAGCAATGAAGGCGGCGGCCGGGCAGCAAGGTGTTGCGCGTTCACCAGCGATTCGAGCGCGCGGTACATGCCCTCGAAAATGCCGCTGAGCTGGGCCGAGCGCAGCGGGTCCTGCACCGCCACGGCGGCGCCGAAGCACAGCACGCCGATCAGCACCGACGGCAGCGAGCCGTAGGCCAGCACGCCGAACAGGTTGTCCGGCACCAGCGCGCCGATGTCCCACTGTTCGGCGGCGCCGTCGCCGCTGTCGCGCAGGGCCATGGTGAACTGCGCCTCCGAGCGCAGCGCCAGCTTGCCCAGCGCCGCCGTCTGCGCCGCCGTCATGCCGGCGCCGGCGCCGCCCAGGCCCGCCACCAGCACGCCCACCACCGCGCACAGCAGCATCGCCAGCAGCGACATGGCCGCCAGCCGCGCCAGCCGCGCGCCGGAACCCGGCTCCGACGGCAGGCGCTGCAGGCCGAAGTAGACCGCCAGGATCACGAACGGCAGCGCCGCCATCTGGATCAGCGACAGGTACAGCGCCGACACCGCCGCCAGCAGCGACGCGCTGCCGGGGAACAGCGTGCCGGTCCAGCCGCCCAGCAGCATCGCGCCCAGCAGCGTGGCCGGGTGGTGGAAAATATCCCTGAGCTGGAACATGGCGGGTTTGACGAGTGTCTGCATGATGGGCGCTAGAGCTTGACGGGGGCGGCGCAGATGCTGGCCACGGCGGCGCAGCTGCAGATCACGGTGACGGCGGTGCGCGCCATGGCGCAGATCGGATCGACCGCCATCAACAGGATGAAGGCGGCCTCGAACGGCAGCGTCAGGTAGTTGCAGATGGTGCCGACCAGCGACACCGTCACCACGCCCGCCATGCCGGCCGAGGCGAACCCGGACAGCACCGACACCAGCACCAGCACGCCCAGGTCCAGCGCCGACATCGGGCGTCCATACAGCGCGGCGATGAACAAGGTGCTGCAGACGAAATACGCGACCGCGCCGACCCGCAGCAGCGAGATACTCAGCGGCACCAGCAGCTCGACCCGCGCCCGCGCGAACTGCAGCTGCTCGACCAGGCCGCTGACCATGGCCGGCATGCAGGTGGCGCTGTTGTTGGTGGCCACGCCCAGCGCGAACGGCTCGCGCATGGCGGCCATCACGGCGCCGTACGGCACGCCGGCGCGGCGGCTGATCAGCGCCATCGCCATTCCCATCAGCAGGCCGGACACCAGCAGGAACAGGATCACGAAGCCGCCCATCGCCGCGATCGGCTGCAGGCCGGTCTGCGCCACCTGGCTGGCCGCCATGCACACCAGCACGAACGGCACCGGCAGGTTGACCCAGCGCGTGAGCGTCTGGCAGGCCTGGTAGACGGTCTCGAGCGCCTGGTGCAGGCCGCCCGAGATGTGGGGGTGGCACCTGGCCGGCCGCGAAGCCGAACAGCAGCGCGAACACCAGCGCCTTGAGCGTTTCGCCGTTGGCCAGCGAGGCGAAGATGTCTCTGCGGATCAGCGACTGCAATACGTCCTTGAGCTCGGTCCGGTGCGGCGGCGTGGGCTCCTCGCGCAGCGCCATTTCGGTGTTGCGTTCTCGCCGTCGGCGCTGATGATCTGCTCAGCGCCGTGCGCGTCTCGGCGGCAGGTTGCGCCCGGCCGCAATTCAGCAAAGTGACGACAGCGTCGCCGTCACCGCCACCACCATCGAGAAGGTGATGAATACCACCACCACCCGCTTGAAGATGCGCGCCGCGCCGCCGTCGCGGTACAGGTTCTGCAGGCTGAAATGACGGCCGAGATCATGAACGGCAGCACGATCATCTTCAGCAGGTCGACATACACCACGCCCACCACGCCCAGGTAGCGCGACAGCGACGGTGCGCGTCGCCCAGCCCAGTGTTCCGCCGGCCACACGCAGCCGACCACGTCCAGGGTTCAGGCCCCATTGCTGGAAGCGTTGCATGCTGATGGGAGCGTCCACGTGGTTTCCTTTATTTGAGGGCTCGAGCACTGTCGGCCGTGGGTTGCACGGGCGCCGCTGCGCGATCACCGTTGACGAAGCGACAGCAGCGTCAGGTCGATGCCGGACGATGACGCTGAGCGGCGCTTCCAGGTCGCTGGAAGGTGACGGTGCGGCAGGGTCAGCGCCAGGCCCGGCCTCGCGCATCAGTTGCACCACTTCCATCTCGTCGCGTGGTCGCCGTCACCTCGCCTTTCTTGGTCGCCTCGATCAGGTCGGGCCAGGTGGGATACTGGACCAGCTTGGCCTTGGGAAGTTGTGGCGGCCGAACTCCTCCCACGACGAAAGGCCAGCACGCCCAGCGTGCCGGTGTAGTCGCGCACCACCTGCGGCAAGGTGTGCGAAACAGCCGGCCAGCTGGGCGAAGCGCATGCGGTTGATCAGCATCGCGTGGCCCATTGATGTAGGAGATGGAGAAATGCACCATCTGCGCCCGCTTGAGCGTACGGCCCAGCCGGCTGAGCTGACGGGCCACGTCGGCCTTGCCCACCGCCACCGCCTCGACCACGCTGTCGAAGGTCTTGTAAAGGTGGTCGAAACGCACCGATACGCCGAGTTCGGAGGCGATCGACTTCTGCCAGGTCGGGATGTCGGTGCCGGACCAGTTCGCCGTTCTTGACGGAGAAGAACGGCGGGCTTGTCGGTGCTCTCAGCATGGCGACCCCGTACCCGTCGTGGTTGACGATGCGGGCGATGTCGGGCGCCAGCATGCGGTCAAATGGCGATCTTGACCAGCGGCGAGCGTCCGGTTTCGGGCGCGGCCGCTGCCGCAACGGCGCCTGCCAGGCGGACGCGCCTTCTGCGCGCCCTGCGCCCACACGGCGCCGCACAGGTCGCCGCGGCCAGCGCCAGCGCCAAGCCGCGCAGGCGCTTTCATCGGGCTGCAATGCCGATGGCTGTTCCCGCGCAGGCGGAACCCATAGGGCACCTCCGGGGCGGAATCAGCATGGATTCTCCGCCTGCGCGGGAATGACGGCGCTTGGCTGTACCGAGTTACTCATTGCGCAGCCTTTTGCGCGGCCTGCACCGCGCTGGTCGCCGGGCGGGCGGCGGGCCGCCGCCTCGGCGTTGATCTTGCCCGCCGCCTGGGGGGGTGCGCTTGGCCGCGTTGTCGATGGCGTCCGGCGCCGGGCGCTCGGCCATGCTGACGCCGACCTGGTAGCCCAGCGCGAACAACAACACCAGCATCGCCACGCCGGAGAAGATGGCCAGCGCGATCAGGCGGGGAGTGAGGCTGAATCGATATTCCATGATGGCGGTCGCGGTAAGGGTTCAGGGGATGGAAACGGTGGTCTGGCCGGGCGCGTTAATTTCAATCACCCCGCCCCACATGCACATCAGCTTTGACGAATTGTTCAGCGCCGGCATGCCTCCGATCATCACGGTCGGCGAGCCGGGCGCCCATGGCGCGACCGTGGCCGGGATGCACGGCATCGGCGTCAGCACGCCCAGCGCGGCCGCCGTGGCCGCCGCCACCATCGGATTGCTCAACGACTGACACATGCCGAATGGCAGGATGTTGACCATCGGCTTGTTGTCCATGATGTTGGCGTCGGGGACGGCGGTCAGCACGGCGTTGGCCGGCAACACCATCAGCGTGCCCGGCGCCACGCCGAAGCTACATTTGAGCATCGCGCCCATGCAGGTTTGTTGTCCCATCAGCTACCCCTCACCAGCTTTTGCAGCCGGTCCAGTATGGCGGGCGTGGCGGCGGCGTTGTCGGTGCGCTTGCCCTTGCTGTCGAAGCGCGCCGGCGAGCCGACCGGCTTGCCGTCGCGGTAGTTCACTTCTTCCATCAGTTCGCCGTCCGGCCAGTAGCGGCGCATCGGGCCGTGCAGCAGGTTGGCGCGGTAGGCGCAGGTTTGCACCACGTTGCCCTGGGCGTCGAAGTCGGTGGACTCGCCGTCCATCAATCCGGCCTTGTAGTGCGACTTGCGCACCCGCAGGCCTTCGTGGAAAAACTCGGCGGGGCCGTGGATCTGGCCGTCCACCAGGTTCAGGCGGGCCGTCAGGTGGCCGGCCTCGTCGTAGGACAGCGACTGGCCGGCCGCCACGCCGCCCACCATCGTCTGGCGCGCCACGCAGCGGCCGTTGACGTAGGTCTCCATCATGCCGTGCGCCACGCCGTGCTGGAACTCGGATTTCTGCACCAGCTTGCCGTCCGGCGCGAACACGGTCATCGGGCCATGCATCTTGCCGGCTTCGAAGTGCGTCTTCATCAGGGTGCGGCCCTGCTCGCTGAACTGTTCGAACGGGCCGTGCAGCACACCGTCGCGCATCCAGGCGCGTTGCAGCAGCTGGCCGCCGTCGCCGTGCTCTTCGCCCCGCAGCGGCGCGGCGGCGGGCGGGTCTGGTGGCAACTGGGTCTCGGTCGTCATGTCAGTTCACCTTGGTCATGGCGCCCTTGAGGGTCAGCATAGCGCCGGCCTCCACGGTCTGGGTTGCGTCGGCCTTGCTGTTGATGACGGGGGCCTTGTTATCCATCTGCACGCCGGCCTGGTTGGCCATCTTGGTGCCGGCCTTGTTGGTGAAGTCGGTGCCGGATTCGTTGGTCAGCGCCGTGCCAGCCTTGGCCGTCAGCGCCGTGCCGGCCGTGATGCCGTAGGTGGTGCCGGATTCCTCCGTCACCGCCGCGCTGGACTTGATGCTGATGTCCCCCGTCACCGTGATGGTAAGCTTGCCGTCGATGGTCAGCGCGTAGTCGCCCGTCACCTTGTGGGTGAACTTGGCGCTGTTGGTGTGCGTCTCGTCGCCCGTCACCGTCACCTCGCGCGTGCCCTTGACGTTGTGGACCTCCTTGCCCTTCTGGACATCGACGGTGCGGTCGCCCTCCTGCAGCGTGTGGATCTCCGCGCCCTTCTTCACCGTCGTGGTCAGCGCGTTCTCGATCTCGGTCAGCATGTCCTTCTGCGCGTGCATGTACAGCTGCTCGGAGTCCTTCTTGTCCTCGAAGCGCAGCTCGTTGCCGGCCGCGCCCTGCTTGGACGACCAGGTACGCATGATGGTCTGGGTCTGGTTGGCGGGCAGCTCGGCCGGCGTGGCGTTCTCGCCGTTGTAGACGCAGCCCGTCACCAGCGGCCGCTCCGGATCGCCGTTCAGGTAGGTCACCACCACCTCCTGCCCCACGCGCGGCAGGAACAGCGCGCCGAAGCCCTTGCCCGCCACCGACTGCGCCACCCGCATCCAGGTCGAGCTCTTGTCGTCCTTGGCGCCGTCGCGGTCCCACGGGAACTGCACCTTGATGCGGCCGTACTTGTCGGTCCAGATTTCCTCGCCGCTGGGGCCGACCACCAGCGCGGTCTCGCAGCCCACCGCGCGCGGACGCGCCGTCTGCATCGGCGGGCGGAACGGCACCGTGACCGGGAACGCCTCGAAGGAATTGGTGTACATGTCGTCGCGCGCCGTGTGGTGCACGCGGCGCAGCACGAAGGCCGCGTTGAGCGCGCCGACGAAATGCTCGGACAAGGTGAACTTGGTGCCGGCGCTGAACGGATAGCAGAAGCTGTCGCCGCGCAGCACCTCGGCGTTGACCTGGCTGGCCTCCACGCGCAGCTGGGCGATGGCGGTGGCGGCCGCTGCCGCCAGGTGGCCGGTGGCGAACTCGTACACCGCGCCGCTGCCGCCGCTGGCCGAATGCGTGCCCTCCAGCGAGGTGCTGGGCTGGGTGAAGTCGTAGTCGTTGACGGTGGCCTTCTTCACCGCGATGGTGTTCTCGTGCGCGAAGCGCGACACCGTGTCGATGGCGTTGTGCATGCCGGTGCGCGGGAAGAAGCGCACCGCCGCCGCGCCGGCGCAGTCGGCGAAGTTGGACGAGGCGTCGCCCAGCACCATCGTGTGCGCGCCGCTGCTGAAGCTGAAGAAGTAGAAGATGCCGGCCTGCTCCATCAGCCGGCTGATGAAGTCGAACGCGGTCTCGTCGTACTGCACGATGTAGTCAACCGGGTCGTAGGTCTGGGTCAGCTTGTCGTCGAAGGTGATGCTGAACGCGCCCAGCACCGCCTTGACGATGTCGGCCACCGACTTGGCCTGGTAGATCTTGCGGTCGCGCGACAGGGTCAGCAGCCACAGCATGGGCACCACCTCGGCCTCGTAGGTGGCGAAGTCCTGGTCGAAGCCGCTCTGGATGAAGCGCGACACCATGCCGCTGATGTAGCGCTTGGTGCCGCCGGCCACGTCCAGGGTCACGGTCATGGTCTTGCCGACCACGGTGGCCGCGCTCAGGCTGGTGCTGCCGGAGCGCATGTGCAGGTTGAACTTGAACAGTTCCGAAATGCCCTCGCTGCCCTCGACCGCGTCGAGCAGCAGGTCGTTGTCGCCGAACGGCGACGATACGCTCAGCAGGCCGCCGGGTTGCTCGAAGCCGGTTCTCATGGATGGCCCCGCAGCGGATGGTCGCGGAAGGCGTAGGCGAACTGCTCGTCGCCGCCCACGCTCATGTGGATGGCGGTGAACGGCTTGAGCATCGACATGCGCTCCAGCACCAGCGACGACAGCAGCGGCAGCACCGTCTGCGTCAGGATGAAGTCGATGTTGCGGGCGCCGCTGTCGACCTCGGTGCAGCGGGCGGTGATCACCTCGGTCACGCGGTCGTCCCAGGTGAAGCGGGCGTTGTGGTTGCTGGCGAAGCGCGCGGCCAGCTTGGCCAGCTTGAGGTCGACGATGTTGCTGATCTGCTCGTCGCCCAGCGGATAGTACGGCACCAGCACCAGCCGCCCCAGGAAGGCCGGGCTGAACTGGCGCAGCAGCGCCGGACGCAGTTGCTCGGTCAACTCGGCGGGATCGGGCCGCTTGCCGTTGGCGCAGGCTTGCGTGATCACGTCCTGCGCCGCGTTCGAGGTCAGCAGAATCAGCGTGTTCTTGAAGTCGATGGTGATGCCCTCGCCGTCCTCCATCGTGCCCTTGTCGAACACCTGGAAGAACAACTCCAGCACGTCCGGATGGGCCTTTTCCATTTCGTCCAGCAGCACCACGCAGTAGGGCCGGCGGCGCACGGCCTCGGTCAGCACGCCGCCCTTGCCGTAGCCGACGTAGCCGGGCGGCGCGCCCTTCAGGCTGGAGATCGAATGCGCCTCCTGGAACTCCGACATATTGATCGTGACCATGTTGCGCTCGCCGCCGTACAGCATGTCGGCCAGCGCGAACGCGGTCTCGGTCTTGCCGACACCGCTCGGGCCGACCAGCAGGAACACGCCGACCGGCTTGCCTGGATCGTCCAGCTCGGCGCGAAAGGTGCGGACACGGCGGGCGATGGCGTCCAGCGCCTGCGCCTGGCCGACCACGCGGTCCTCCAGCCGCTCCTTCAGTTGCAGCACGGTGTGGATTTCATCGGCCAGCATCTTGCCGACCGGGATGCCGGTCCAGCCGGAGATCACGCCGGCGACGATTTTCGAATCGACGCACACCGGCACCAGCGGCTCGTCGTCCTGGATCGCTTCCAGGCCTTTTTGCAGGCGCTGCAACTGGTCGCCGCGCGAGATGCGTTCCTCGTCGTCCAGCGCCGCGTGGTCGTCGACCGTGGCGGCGATCTCGCGCCGCAGCACCAGTATCTCGTCGACGGCGCGGCGTTCCTCGGCCAGCTTTTCCGTCAGGCGCGTCTGGCGGGCTTGCAGCAGCGCCTGTTGCGTTTCCATCTTGGCGATGGCGGCGCCCTGGTCCTCGCCGCGCGCGTGGCGCTGGCGGGCGATGCGCAGCTCTTCGCTGTTGAGGACGATGTCGTGCTCCAGCGCCTCCATCTGCGGCGGCGCGCCGGCCTGGCCGATGGCGACGCGGGCGCAGGCCGTGTCCAGCACGCTGATGGCCTTGTCCGGCAGCTGGCGGCCCGAGATGTAGCGGTGCGACAGGCGCACGGCGTCGGTCACGGCTTCGTCCAGGATCTCGACGCCGTGGTGTTGTTCCAGCGTGGCGACCATGCCACGCAACATGCCGATGGCGGCGTCGGTGGTCGGCTCCTCCACCTTGACCACCTGGAAGCGGCGGGCCAATGCGGGATCGCGTTCGACGTATTTCTTGTACTCGGCCCAGGTGGTGGCGGCGATGGTGCGCAGTTCGCCGCGCGCCAGGGCGGGCTTGAGCAGGTTGGCGGCGTCGCCCTGCCCTTCGCTGCCGCCGGCGCCGATCAGCTGGTGGGCCTCGTCGATGAACAGCACGATGGGCGTGGCGGAAGCGCGCACTTCGGCGATCACGGATTTGAGACGGTTCTCGAATTCGCCCTTGATGCCGGCGCCGGCCTGCAGCAGCGCCAGGTCCAGCGTGCGCACCACCACGTTGGCCAGCGAAGGCGGCACCGCGCCCGACGCGATGCGCTGCGCGAAGCCTTCCACCACGGCGGTCTTGCCGACGCCGGCCTCGCCTGTCAGGATGGGGTTGTTCTGGCGGCGGCGCAGCAGGATGTCGATGATCTGGCGGATCTCGGCGTCGCGGCCACGGATAGGATCGATGCGGCCTGCCCGCGCCAGCGCCGTCATGTCCACCGTGTACTGGTCCAGCGCCGGCGTGGCGCCGCCCGTGCCTTGCAACGAGGGCATCATGCCGGACATGGCGCCGCCGTGCGCGCCCGCAGCGCCGGCGCCGCCGGCCTGCACGCCACCTGCGCCCGTGCTCGTGCCGGCCATGCCGCTAGCGCCCGTCGCCCCGCCGGGCACGCCGCCGCCCGCCAACGGCCCGCCGCCATCCTCCGACGAACCGGCCAGCAGCGATGGCAGCTCCTGCTTCAGTTGCTCGCGCGGGATCTTCAGCAACTCCGGCGCGCTCTCGATCAGCATGCCGCGCAGGCTGTCCACCTCCAGCATCGCCAGCAGCACGGTGCCGGAGCGCACCTGCTGGCTGCCCAGCAGCATGGAGCTCAGCATCCACGCCTCCTGGAACAACGCGATGAAGTGCGGCGACAGCGCCGGCGTGCGGCCGTTGCCGCGCTTGAAGCCGTCCATCGTGCGCTGCAGCTGCGCCATCACCGCGCTCTCGACGATACCGTAGCGTTGCAGCGCCAGCACGAAGTCCGGCGCCCGCTCCTCCAACAGCGTGAACAGCAAATGCTCCAGCTCCACGTTGTACTGCGTCTGCTTCACGCACAGCTCGGCCGCATGCCCCATCGCCCGCTTGCATTCGGGATTGAGCTTGGACAGCAAGGTGCGGATATCGATTTCCATGACGGTCAGCCCTCTTCCGTCGACAGCAGGAAATTCGCCGGCTGATAGTGCGTGACCGATGCGCCGGCGCTGCACAGCCATGTGCTCAGGCCCAGGCGCGGCGGCAGCTCGGCGGCGGTGTTCGGGCGCGGCGACTGTTCGGCGCCGGCGCTCAGGCGCGTTTCCGGCTGCACCGCCAGGTCCAGCCGCAAACGCACCTGGAAATCGCTTTGCAGATGACGCGCCACCAGCCAGCCCAGCAGCGAGTTGTTCTTCGCGCCCGGCAGCAAGGCGGCGTACTGCGCGGGCTTCAGCGGCGGCGCGTCCAGCGCCAGGCCCGCGCCCTGGTCCCACGCGCGCGCGCCGAGGCAGGCGCCCATGCCCAGGCGCGACGTCATCGGCACCGGCTTGCCGGGATCGTACAGCCGTGCGCGGTCGCACAGCGCCAGCGGATGCCAGCCGCCGACGAACTGCTTGCCACTGAAATGCACGCCCATGCGCTCGCGCACCACCGCCAGCAGCGACGCCATCGAACGCGGCGCGGCGCCCTGCAGGCCGGCGTGGCGCAGCCAGGCTTGCTGGCCGTCCGGCCCGCGCACGCCCTCGGCGCGGCCCAGGCTGGACATGGCGTCCAGGCTGCGCACGATGGGCGCCTGGTTGATGCTGCCCGTGCTTAAGGCCAGGTGGTGCTTGCGGCGGCTGCGGTACAGGAAGCCCAGCAGCCGCTGGTTGAAGATGTCCAGGAACTCCAGCCCGGCCATGTCGCGCGCGCGGCGGCGTTCCATCAGCAGCTCGGTGAACGGCATCGGCAGCGGGCCCTGGGCACCGGCCAATGTCAGCACCGGCGACTTCAGCGTCAGCGGCGGGCCGGGCTGCTTGCTCTCGTGCAGGCCGCTGACGTCGCTGGGCGCGAACGCCAGGTCCACCTGCGCCGCCAGCCGCAAGGCCTCGTCCATGCCGACCGAGGTGCCGACCCGCGCGCGCGCGGGATCGCCGCGCTCCAGGATGCTGATCGCCTGGAACAGATCGAAGGCATGCGGGTCGTCCCGCAATAGCGACATCAGATCAGACATTGGCGTCCACTCATGGCAGGCCACTGCATCCACGGTTCGCCGCCGCGCGTGACGGCCAGGCGGACGAAGGAATTGGCGGAGGTGTACAAAGCGAAGAACCGTGACAGCACGCCGGCCAGCACCAGCGGCGAGGTGCCGACGAAGGCGTCGGCGTCGAACTCCAGCACGATGTCGGTGCCGCGGCAGTGGCCGCGCCAGGTGTCGGCGCCCAGCCGCGCGGTCGCCACCGAGGCCGCCATGCTTTTCACGCCGCGCACCTGCGCCTGGTCGCGCGCGCTGTCGCCGGCGAACAGCATCAGCATCTGCTGCAACGTCTGGACGCCGGTGGTGCCGTCCACCAGCGAGCGGTGGTTCAGGCGCAGCAGCGCCACCAGCGACCACAGGGCCTTGGCCTCCATCACCGGCGGGCGCTGCGCGCTGGGCGGGTACAGCGCGCGGATGTCGGTCGAGGTGGAGATGCCCTCGCCGTAGAAGCGCGTACCGGGCGCGATCTGCTCGGCCAGGCCTCGGTTGGTGCACAGCAGCTGCGCGTACACGACCGGCTCGTCCGGCACGCTGTGGACATCGCTGCGGTCGACAAAGCTCAGGTAGACGTCGGTGCCGGTGATGCCTTTGCGCAGGCTCATCTCGCGCCGCAGCGACCAGAACACCTTGGCGTCCTCGGCGTCGGCCGCCGATTCGGCGAACACGCTGGGGATGATGCTGGGCCGGTCGGCGCGCGGGTCGGAGGCCGTGACCTTGACCACCGAATGCACCTCCATCACCGCCTCGCGCTGGTAGTCCGGCACCAGCATGTATTCGTAGTGGCGGCGGTGCAGGCGGATCGGCTCGCTGGTGACGGGGAACAGGTTCACGGCCGGCACGCAGCCGAGCAGGAAGTTGTCGGCGCTGAGCTGCGACAGCACGCGCGCGCTGCGGTTGAACACGAAGCGCACCGAGAAGCCCTCGCCCTCGCCCAGCAGCCCGCGCAGCCCGCCCAGGTCGAAGAACTGGAACTTGCGCGGGAAGGCGAAGTATTCCTGCAGCAGCGCGTACGCCGGATGGGCGTGCGCCGGCTGCGCCAGGATGGCTTCGTTCTCGTCGAAGCCCACTTCGCTCAGGCTGTTGGGGCCGAGGCGGTGCAGCTGGCCGCCGCCGGCCACAAGCTCGATGCGCTCCAGGCCGCTGATCAGCAGCTCGTGCAGCGGCATCGTCGTCATCAGGTCGCCGGACAGGTGCAGGCGCAGGCGGTCCAGCTCCAGCTCGGAGACGTCCAGGCCGGCGTCGCAGCGCAGGTCCAGGCGCAGGGTGCGCGTGTCCTCCATCTTGATGGCCGCCACTTGCAGCGGCCACAGCGTGGTGGGCCACGCCACCTGGAAGCGGCAGTTCTCGCCGCTGGCGGCGGTGGTCGACAGCATGGCGCCGCGCGCCACCGGCATGCCGGCCATGACCTTGCCCTGCGAGGAGTCCAGCGTCATCCGCACCACCGTCATGGCCGGCACCGGCTGCGTCAGGCTCGGGCACAGGTTGTCGAGCATGGCGCCGGCGATGGTGGGGAAATCGCGGTCGAGGTCGCGGTGCACGCGCGCCGTCAGGAAGGCCACCGATTCGATCAGCCGTTCGGTGTGCGGATCGGCCGATTCGCCGCCGCTCAGCACCAGCCGCTGCGCCACCTTGGGATAGCGCGCGGCGAAGTCGGCCGACTGGGTGCGCAGGTAGGACAGCTCGCGCCGGTAGTATTCCAGGATGTCGTCGCTCACGTCGCGGCCGCCTGCATCGCGGCGGAGCGGGCATCCAGCGCGACGTCGAAATTGACCCGGCACATCTGCCGGCCCAGCAGCACCACGGCGGCGATGGCGGCGCGCGCGGCGACCGGCCTGGCCGGGTCGGCGCTCACCTCCACCTTGACGTGCGACAGCCGCGGCTCGTACAGTGCCAGGCCGCGCTCCAGCACCTGCGACCAGGTGAGCAGGTCCTGGTCCGACTGCGGCGACAGGCTCAGCATGTCGGGCAGGCCGTAGTCGAGCACGGTGGGATCGCCGTCCAGGTACTCGCGGATGGTCAGCGCGTTGCGCACGTTGAAGAGCCGCATCAGGTCCAGTTGCAGCGAGTGCTGCAAGCCGCCGCCATCGAGCAGCCTGCCGTCCGGCGAGGCGTGCGCCACGCCGCTTAATCGGTCGAACATCGGCACAAGCGACGCCGTGAGGGCTTTAGACATAGTTTTCTGCACGAGCAGCGCTCATGACGGGACAGCCGGCGGCGCGCCCACGGGCGGCCGCCGCCACGCCGCATCAATCCGCTTTCATCGTCTCCAGGTTCCAGTTCCAGGTGCCGGTGCCCTTCGAGGTCGAGTCGGCCTGCTGCTGGGTGTAGTCGCACTTGATCTTGGTGAAGTTGATCGAGAACGAATCCGACGGCACGCCGCCGCCGCCCGAGGTGCTGATGTTCGAGATCATGGCGTTGGTCATCTCGTACGTGAAGAAGTTCATGTACTTGCCGTTTTCCACGCGCCCCACGTGCAGCTTGGCGGCGCCGATCTTGGTGCCCTGGGTACAGGCCTTGTACATCTCCGTGGTCGACAGGTCGGACATCTTCGAGAACGAGATCTCGGAAAACACCGGCCGGCCGGAAGTGCGCTCGGTGTTCGATGCATCCATTTGCAGCGGCATCGAGGCGCTGTGCGAGTACGACAGCACGATGATCTTGTCGGCATAGCCGGTGACCATGCAGTTGCCTTTGATGGTGGTGCCCAAATCCAGAATTAGTACGTCAGACATTGCTGGCTCCAGTTGTTATGGGCCCACCCGGCGGCTGCGCCGGATGGGCGGGGACATCGGTGTGTACAGCGGGATCAACCGACGGCGGCCGGCAGTTCGGCCACCAGGCGGATCGACGTGGTCAGCTCCTCCATCTGGAAGTGCGGCTTGAGGAAGACGGTGGCCGAATAGGCACCGGGCTTGCCGGGCTTCTCGGTCACGTCGACCCGGCCTTCGGCCAGCGGGAAGCGGGCCTTCTCGCCCTGCGTCGCGTTCGGGCTCAGCAGCACATAGCCGCTCAGCCAGTTGTTCAGGTAGTTCTCCACGCTCTGGCGGGTCTGGAAGCTGCCGACCTTGTCGCGCATGATGACCTTGATGTAGTGCGCGAAGCGCGAGGCCGCCAGCACGTACGGCAGGCGCGACGACAGCGCCGCGTTGGCGTTGGCCGCGTCCATGTTGTAGACCTTGGGCTTGTTGAGCGTCTGGCCGCCGAAGAAGGCGGCGAAGTCCGAGCCCTTGGAGTTGACCACGGCGATGAAGCCGAGGTCGTTGAGCTCCTTCTCGCGGCGGTCGGTGATGGTGACCTCGGTCGGGCACTTGAGCACGACGTCGCCCTCGTCGGTCTTGAAGGTGTGCGCGGTCATGCCCTCGATCTTGCCGCCGCCTTCGACGCCGCGAATCGCGGTGGTCCAGCTGTGCTTGGCGTAGGCGTCGGTGATGCGCAGGCCCAGTTGGTAGGCCGAGTTGGCCCACAGGTATTTGCTGTGGTCGCGGCCGTCGACGTCCTCCTCGAAGTTGAAGCTCTCCACCGGCTTGGTCTTGGCGCCGTACGGCAGGCGCGCCGAGTAGCGCGGCAGCACCATGGCGATGTAGCGCGAGTCTTCCGATTCGCGGAAGCCGCGCCACGAGGCCAGCTCGGCGCTTTCGAAGATCTTCGACATGTCGCGTGGCACGCCCAGGTCGGTGAACTCGGTCATGTCGAACAGCGACGGCGCGGCGGCCGTGATGAACGGCGCGTGCGCGGCGGCGGCCACCTTGGACAGGCGCTGCAGCAGCGCGACGTCCTGCGGGTGGCGGCCGAAGTAGTAGTCGCCGATCAGCACCGAATACGGGGCGCCGCCGAAGGTGCCGTACTCTTCCTCGTAGACCTTCTTGAACAGCACGCTCATGTCGTGGTCGACGGCGCTCTCCAGGTCCTTGAGCAGCTCCTTCTTCGACACGTTCAGCAGGCGCAGCTTGAGGGTCGGGCCGGTCTCGGTGCCGTACACCATGTCGTGCAGGCCGCGCCAGGAGCCTTCCAGTTTCTGGAACTCCTCGTGGTGCATGATGGCGTTGAGCTGGTCGCTGAGAATTTTGTCGATCTCGGCCACGCGTTCGTTGATCATTGCGACCACGCCCTTGTCGGGTGCGGTCTTCATGCCTTCGTCTAGCACCTGCGTGGCGAACTGGCCCAGCAGTTTTTTGGCGTAGGCGTTTTGCGACGGTTCCACCGCCATCTTGCCTTCCTGGACGATGCGGTCCAGCAAACTCAGTTCGCCGGTCGATTCGGTCGACTTGGCGCCGCCCTTGGCGGATTGACTAGTAGCCATGATTTAGCTCTCTCTGTGGTCGATGAGGGGAAGCACGCGCGCGGCGTGCTATCAGGATGGGGTCGCTTCCGCAGCCGCCGCCGGCGCCGCGTCGGCGGCCGGTTCCTGGTCCTTGAGGGTCTTCAGCTCTTCCGAGTTCTGGATGATGTTTTCCAGCAGCGCGTCAAGCTCATCGTTGCCATCGAGTTTGCCCAGCAGGTCGCGCAGTTGCTGGCGCACTTCCAGCAGCTTGGCCAGGCGCGGCACTTGCGCGACGATAGATTCGGGATGGAAGTGGTCGAACTCGGTGAAGTTCAGTTCCACCTTGAGATTGCCTTCGCCCTTGAGCGTGTCCGGCACGGAGATGTCGAGACGGGGGGCGATCTTGCCCATGACTTCGTTGAAGTTGTCGCGGTCGATTTCAATCAGGCGTCGGGCCTTGAGCTTGGGTGGCGCGACCAGCGGCTGGCCGGACAGGTCGGCCAGCAAGCCGACCACCAGGGGCAGCTCTTTTTTTTCAGTGGCGTCACCGATCTCGACGTCGTACGTGATTTGCACACGAGGGGGACGGTTGCGTCCTACCCATTTTTGTAAGCTATCTGACATTCACTTCCTCACTTTATGGTGACTAGCGGCCGACGATACATAAACCAAAAACAGGCGGACTGAGCACGAAGCTGCTTTCTCATGACACCACCACTCGCTGCGCCGCAACGTAATTGATAGGTACAAAGATTTCCGATACTCAATTGATAATAAATGTAAATTCTTTGGGGAACAAGCTTTTTAAAAATTTATCCTGTTATATTTTTGCGACGACATTGAGGAACATCAAGATGACAAATTCGTGACCGCGTTTTTAGCTGGCGGGAGGCGTGGTTGCGGGTGGTGGGATTGCATCCTTGAAGTCTTGTAGTGCCGAGAGCGGATCGTGCGCGGGTGGTTTTACGGCGGCTTGTTTGGTGGCGAAGGGATCGAGCTCCTTCATTGCAGGCTTGATCGGTGGAGTGCTTGGGATGCCGGGAGTTGCTGGCATCTTGTCAGTTGCGGCGGGCATTCCGGCCGGGGATTTCGGACGCGGCGCCGGCGCTTTTGGCAAGGCCGGTTTGGCAGGATCGATCGCTGGTGTCGATGCAGCAGTGGCTGGCGCGGAGGTCTTGGCGACATCCGTAAGCGGCGCATCGCCTTTTGGAACGGCGGCTTTGATGGCATTGGCAACTGGGGCTCCGCCCGCTGGCGCGATGGTTTTCGCGGCGTCCGCGACGAGCGCTTCGGCCGTCGGCACGGCTGCTTTCGCGGCGTCCGCAACGGAGACTTTGCCTGCCGGCGCGGCGGCTTTGGCGTCGTCCGAAACGGGTGCCTGGCCTGCGGGTGCGGCGGCTTTCGCAGCGTCCGCCGTGGGCACTTCGCCTGTCGGCACGGTGGCTTTGGAAGTGTCCGCGTCCGCCGCGCCAGTTGCCGATGTTTCGGCTTTGGGCGCGGCTGGTGGGGCCTCGGTGGCCTTCGGCGTCTCGGCTATCGGCACGTCTGTGGTGGCGTCGACGGATGGCGCGGTTGCGGGCTTGCCGTCTGTGGCTTGCTGCGCATCCGCAGCGGACGCATTGGCGCTTGGCGTGGCGACTGCTTCTTTCTCGACGGCTGGCGCTTCTGCCTCGGCGCCTTGAGCTGCGCCTGCGGGTGCGTCTGGCGACGCCGGCGTCACCGGCGTCGGCATCGGCCGCCGCAGCGCTTCCCGACGCGGCATCGGCCGACGCGGCAGCAGGGGCGCCGGCATCGGTCGCGGCGGCTCCTGTCGCAGCTGGCGCGGCGGTTGCGCCGGCAGTCGCGTCTGCGGCAGTCGCGTTAGCAGCAGTCGCGTCTGCGGCATTGGCATCTGCGGCAGTCCCGTTAGCGGCATTGGCCGCAGTGGCATCAGCGGCGGTTCCTTCAGCAGCGGCGGCGTCCGCCGCGCTAGCTGACGCGGCGGCGGCAGTTGCGGCAGTTGCGGCAGTTGCGGCGGTTGCGGCGGCATCAGCGGCAGCGGCGTCCGCATTGGCTGATGTGCCGCCGTGCTTGACCACTTCCGCATCGACGATCGCCTCCGCCTTGATCGCCTCGCTGCGCGCCGCGTTGACCTGCGCCTGCACCGCCTCCACCTGCGCCACTGTCTTGTTGATGCCCGCCTGCGCCTCGTCCTTCATCGCCGTCGTGCGCGATGCCGCGTTGTCCGCCGCCGCGCCCACATCCTGCTCGCCGGCGGCCACCTGCGCAGCCAATGCCTGCTCCGATTCCTTGGCCGCGTTGGCCGCCTGCTCCGCCTTGTCCGCCTCCGATTTCACATCGGCCAGCACGGCGTCAGGATCCGGCGCGTACGGCTCCATCGCCGTCTCCGACTCCTTCTGCGCATCGTCCAGCGATCCGGACATCTCGGCCAAGGCCGCATCCGACTCCGAGGCCACGCTCTGCGCATCCTGCTTCATGCCGTCGAACGACGCCTGCACCTGATCCGCCACCGGACTATCGACCATCGACTCGCCCGCGCTCTGCGCGCCGGACGCGGTTTTGTCGGCAGCGGTCTGCACTTCGCTCGCGCCTTGCCGCGCCTCGTCCGCCGCCTGCCGCGCACGGTCCAGCAAATCATTGGCGGCCTGCTGCGCATCGCCCTTCCAGCTGCCGACCGCGTCGGCCACGTCGGCGGCGCCGTGCACCTGCGATTGAACCTGGTTGAACGTCCCCGCCACATCATCGTAGAACTGCGCATACGGCGCGATCTGGTCGCCCACCGCGCGCACGTTCAAGCCGGAGATCGCCTGCGACGCCTGGTCCACATACGACAAGGCCTGGTCCGCCGCCTGCCGCACCTGCTGCCGCGCCGAGCCGCTCGCCGAGTCCACCTTCCCGCGCGCGGTGTCCAGCGTGCCGGTCAGCTTCCGCAGCGGCTGCGTGGCCTGCTCCTTCACCGACGACAACGCGGCGCTGAGCTTGCCCAGCCCATCCTGCGCCATCGCCGCAGCCTTGCCGACTTCCGCCTTCCCCTGCTCCAGCACGTTCTGCAAGGGCGCGCCGGCGGCCTGTATCTGCGCCTCCAGCGGCTTGAAGGTGCGGTCCAGCAGATCCGACAGCTCCTGCTGCAACCGCTTCACCAGCGGCTCGCATTGCAGCTTGTCCAGGCACTGCTCGGCGGCGTCGCGCACCTTGTCCAGCACTTGCTGCACCGCCTCGCCGGCCTTGTCCAGCTGCTCCTGCATCGGCGGCGGGATTTTTTCGGCGGCGTCGGAGACCTGCTTCAACGCCACCTGCATCTGCTCCAGCAAACCGATCAGCGCATCGATCGCCTGCTGCACCTTGGCGATGGCCTGGTCCAGCAAGGGATTGAGGGAATCGACCAGCGTGATGGCCTGGTCCATCAAGCCGTTGGCCTGGTCGCCGGCCGCCTTCACTGCGGTGCGCGCGCCGGCGATCGCCGTCTTCACGCCGGGGATCATGGCCTTGATGCCGACGAACAGCGTGCGCGCCATCATCAGCGGCGGCGCCTTCATCATGTAGCGGGTGCAGATTTCTATCGCGCCGGTGCACAGCCCATCGGCCTGATCGAGCTCGCTGGCGGCCGCGTCGAGCGTGCCGTTGGCTTCGGAGACGAACACCGGAATGTTGTCCTTCACCTGCTGCAGCATGGCGATGGCGTCCGCGATCATGGTACGCACCGGGACGAAATTCTCCGGTAACTGGCGCAGCACGGTCTTGGCGTTTTCCGCTTCGCCGTCCAGCTCGGCCATCAGTTGCAGCACCTTCGCCACCTCGGCGCTGATCGCGTCCAACACTTCCTGCAAGGCTTGCTTGATGGCCTCCACACGCTGCTCCAGCGCGTCCAGCGGCTCCATCGCCTTCTTCACCATGCCGTCGATCGTGGCGGCCGCCGCGGCCAGTTGGTCGATGACGCTGTCGACCTGCGCGCGCGCCGCCGCCAATGGCTTGATCAGGATGTCGCTCAGGTGGCTCAACTGCGACGACGCCTGGTCGAACAGCGCGTCGCAGTTGGCCGCCTCGTCGCCCAGGGCGCTGTTGAGATTGTCCACCAGGTCGATCTGCGCCTGCAACGGCGCCAGCAGCGCATTGCCTTTCTCGTTGAGCAGGCCGGACACGCCGTCTATCATTTGCGTGGCTTGCGCGGTGGCGTCCTGCATCGCCGTATCGAGATCGGTGACGTTGCCGTCCAGGGTGTCGCGCAGCGCCTGCACTTGCGCCAGGCTACCGGCTTGCAAGGCCTCGGCACGCGCCAGCACGGCTTGCACCGCGTCGTTGCCGGCGCCGCTCTGCATCGTGCCCAGCTGCTTCAGCTGTTTGGACAGCGGCAGAAGGTCTTGTCCGTACTGCTCGACCATCGCGCCGGTGCGCTTGGCCAGGTCGGCCAGCGCCTGGCCACGGCCCGGCAGGCTGTTGAAAAAGCTCATCTGTGCGCCGAAGTCCGGCACCAGCCCGGACAGCTCGGGCAGCAGCGTGCTCATCGCTTCGACCGCCTGGTTGGCCGAGTCGACCACCGTCTGCACGCCGGCCGCCTGCGCCAGCAGGCGCTGCGGAATCGCGGCGGCGTCGTTGGCCAATTGGCGCAGGTCGCTGGCCGCCTGCTCCAGCACGCCGGTGCAGCAGTCGACGATGGGTTGCGGGTTGAGCAGGTCCGGGATGGCCTTCATCTGTTCGGCCACCTTCTGCAAGTCCTGGTTCAGCGAGGCGGCGGTGGCGGTGACTTCCGTGGCGAAAGTCTTGCCCTGCTCGACGATGGTGTCGGCCGCCTTCTGCACCGCCTTGCCGATGTTGACCGGGCACTGCGGCAGCACTTCGATGGAGTGGTCGATGACCTTCATCTACAACGAGCCCAGCGTGGAAGTGGTGCGCGAAGTGGCGTCGGTGAGCGCGGTCTTGATCGCGGCCACCTTGGACGGCGCCGGCTCCAGCGACAGCGAGGCCGACCCCACGGTCGCGATGGTCGCGTCGACCTGCGCCAGCGCCTGGTTCAGTTCCGGCAGCACTTCGGCGCCTTCGATGCGGATGTCCTCCAGCACCGGCAGCAGGTTGGGCACGACCGGGATCGCCGGCGCCTCGCTCAGCGCCGGCAAGGACGCTGGCGCGGCGGCGGCGCTGGCCGGCGCCACCAGGCGGCCCGGCCGGGCCTGCCGGCTCAGCTCTTCCAGCACGATGACGGCGCCGCTCATCAGGCGCCCGGCCAGCGCGTGCAGCCAGGCGTCCGCGCCCGGCTGGGCGGTTGCCAGCGAGGGGCCCGAGCGTTGCAATATCCATTTGAGTTCGGCGCGCGCGGCCGGTTCGCCCAACCAGTAGCGCAGGTAGGTGTGGGCGTCGTCGGACGACGAAAAGCGCCGCCGCGCACCCGGCATCCGCCCTCCGCCTTGCAACACGACCTGCCCGGCCTGGCCGCCGGATTCGTAGAAGGTGACGCGGCTGGAATGGCGCCATAGGCTGGCCAGTGGATGCAGCATGGATGCCTCGGAAGGACAAGGTCGATCGACAATAACATGAGCAGCTTGATAACGCAATCGGCCGCCCGCCACGCCACAGTGGACGGCGCCGCCGTTGCGTGACCAGCCCGCCTTGGGGTAGCATGAACTCCGGTCCTCGGCCCGCGAAAACGACAATGTGGAATAGCGCTTTTTTAAAAGTACTGGGTCTGATCGGACTGCTGTTCCTGTCGCTGCCGGCGCAGGCGGGCGGCAGCGCGACGCTGGACGCCATCCGCAAGAACGGCGTGCTGCGGGTCGGCGTCAAGACCGACTTCAGCCCCTACAATTCGCTCAACGCGCAGGGCGAGGTGGTCGGCTTCGAGAGCGACATCGCCGCGCTGGTCGCGGCCCGGCTCGGCGTGGCGCTGAAAAAGGTCAGCATCACCACCGAGAACCGGTTCCAGAAACTGGAGCTGGGCGATGTCGACATCCTGATCGCCACCGTCGGCGACACGCCGGCGCGGCGCAAGATCGCCACCGCCATCGAGCCGGGCTACAACGAGACCAGCGTCAACGTGCTGTTCGGGCCGGGACAGGCGGTCGACGCTTGGCCGAAGATCCGCCACGAGACCATCTGCGCGGTGCAGGGCAGCTACTTCAACAAGCCGATGAGCGAGCGCTACCTGCTCGAGCTGCAAACCTACAAGACGGTGCGCGACGCCCATCTGGCGCTGCGCGACGGCCAGTGTTCGGGCTTCCTGTACGCGACGGCGGCGCTGTTCAACACCAGCGCGCTGCCCGACTGGCGCGGCTACACGATGCCGCTGCCGAACGCGCTGGTCACGCCCATGGCGATCTTCATCTCGCGCAGCGAGCGCGGCGGCGAACTGGATCTGGCGCTGGGCAATATCGTGGCCGACCTGCACCGCACCGGCTGGCTGCTGGAGGCCAACCGCAAATGGGGCATCGCGTCGACCTCGTGGCTGAAGGCGCAGCAGGCGCTCTGGTCCGATCGCGGCCAGGACGGACTCTACAAGTGCGTGCGCAACAGCAGCGGCAACTGGATCGCCGCCTGCCGCAGCGCGGAGAACGTCTCCAGCGCCGAGGTGGCCGGCGTGCAGGCGGTCGGCCTGTGGGTCAAGGAGCAGTTGGGCGTGGACCTGAACTTCCTCTACGACCCCTACGACCGCACCAAGTTCCTGCAGGGCATAGGCTATACGATGCTGCTGATCGCGGCCGGCGTGGTCATCAGCCTGGCGCTGGGCATCGCGGTGGCCATCGCGGTGGACGGCCGCGACGGCTGGGCCACGCGCCTGCTGCACGCGGTGATGGCCTACGGCCGGCTGACGCCGCCGCTGTTGATGATGTACCTGATCTTCTTCGGCTTCGGCGGCTGGACCATGCACGAGTTCGGCGTCAAGCTGCCGGCGTTCGCGGTGGCGGCGTTCTGCTCCGGCTACTACACGGCCGGCATGGTGATGCGCGCCCTGGTCGAGGCGGCCAACCATGTGCGTACCACCGACCCCGGCTACCGGCTGCAAGCGACGCGGCTGGCGCGCACCGCGCAGTACGCCAGCTGGCCGGTCAAGCAGGCGCTGATCAACCTGACCAAGCAGACCATGATCGCCTCGGCCATCGCCATCCCCGAACTGCTGAGCGCGAGCAGCCTGCTGATCGCCGAGAAGGACAACATCTTCCTGACCATGACGATGCTGCTGATCACTTTCTACCTGATCACCAGCTTGTGGACGCGCCTGTTCAACTATGTGGAAAAAACCTGGCTGCCGGCGGCGGAGCGACCATGAACACCGAGACCCTGAGCTTCCTGCTGACGTGGACGCCCTTTCTGCTGCAGGGCTTCCTGTGGAATATCTTCATCGCGGTGTGCGCCGTCGCGCTCGGCTCGCTGATGGGCGCGGGCCTGGCCTGGCTGCGCGTGACGCGGCAGGGCCGCATCGCCGCCATCGCCGAGCGCGTCTCGACCTTCCTGCGCGGCGTGCCGACGCTGGCCCTGATCTTTTACGCGGTGTTCGTGCTGCCCAGCGAGTTCACACTGCCGGGCAGCGGCGTCGCGCTGCATGTGCCGCAATGGGTCAAGGCGGTGATCGGCCTGTCGGCGGCGCCGCTGTCGTTCACCTCGGAGAGCCTGGTGGTGGCGCACCGCGCCTGGCGGCGCGGGGACATCGGCGCGGCGCTGCTGTTCATTCCGACCTGGATCAATGTGTTCCTGATTTCGTTCATCGCGTCCAGCGCCTCGTCGCTGGTGGGCGTGAGCGAGCTGGTCAGTCGATGCAACACGGTGATCGCCGCCACCGGCACCAGCGTCATGGTGCCGGTGTACATCTATTGCAGCTTTTATTTCGTCGTCATCGCGCTGGTGTTCACGGCGCTGGTCGGCCGCTTCAAGACGTCGGCGTTCATGGCCGGCGTGCAGCGCAGGCTGACGCTGTCGCACGCGCGGTCGTCCAAGCGCTGAGCCGCTTTTCCATCAAGGAGCATTCCTTCATGCCACTGACGTTCAACGAAGAGATCGCGCTGCAAGCGGCGTTCATGCACATCAAGCGCGAGCGCAAGGAGTCGCTCAAGGCCATGTTCGGCGGCACCCAGCTGCGCCCCAAGAGCCGGCTGGAGGACGCCAAGACGCTGGCCAAGGACGCCAAGGAGTGCAAGAAAAAACTCGCGGCGGTGCCGGGCGTGTCGGTGCCGGACATCAGCCCGCTCGAGCTGAACCTCAATCTCTTCAAGGGCATCGACTTGCGCGAGCTGGTCAACTTCACGCTGCCGCGCATCCCGCTGCCCAACTTCGACATCAACCTGGTCCCCGACATCAAGCTGGGCGACATCCCCGGCTTCGACCTGCCCACGGTCCGCCTCAACCTGAAGGGGCTGATCAAGTTCAAGGATCTGCTGCCGACGATCTCGCTGCGGGCGCTGGCGTTCAAGATCCTGGTGCGGCTACCGGACGTCAACATCCCCTCGGTGCTGTACGACCTGAGCAAGATCCTGGAGATCGATTTCGACGTGCTGTTCCCGCGCGTGCGCCTGCAGTTCCCGGAGTTCTTCGACATCGACCTGACGGTCAGCCTGCCGCACCTGGCGATCCCGGACATCAGCCTGCCCAACGTCCACCTGCCGGCGCTGGACCTGCCCGGCATCGACCTGCGGCAGATCGATTTCAGCGCCATCCACATCCCCGGCATCGACCTGTCCGCCATGCTGGTCGTGCCGGGCTTCGACAAGGTGCTGCGGCTGCTGTTCGAGCTGTTCGATTCGCTCGACATCGGCGCCATCATCGGCGAGCTGGGCGTGGAGTTCATGGCCGACTTCATCACGTCGGCGCTGCCGCTGGTACAGCAGGTCAAGGCCGGCGCCAAGGCGGCCAGCAACTGGGGCACGGCGGCGATGGACTGGCACAAGGCGCAGAAGACCACGGTGCAGCGCGGCTTCCTGCTGCCGGGCGACGCGCGCGACGCGTGCGACGCGGTGGCCGCGCTGCTGCGCACCAGCCGCAACGAGCACGCGGCGCTGGCGGCGATCCAGACCACGCAGCTGGCGGTGTCCACGGCCGGCCTGTTCGCCGACCTGGGCGGCGTGACCGGGCCGGCCGTGGCGGCCGCCAGCGCCATCGCCACCACCTGCCAGAAGATCATGATCATGGGCGCGCGCTACAAGGAGATGAAGAAGGTCAACCTGATCCTGGGCACCTCGGCCATGGATGCGCTGAGCTCGAACATCTTCCTGGTGTCGCCGCTGCTGGGCTGCTACTACCTGGCCAACAACACCACCAGCAATGTGCTCAACATCCTGTCGAACAACATCATCGAGGACGGCTGGATGGCGAACTGGGAACAGAACAAGCGCAACCACCTGGACCCGCTGCTGAAGGAGTGCCAGCGCTTCATTGCGGAATCGCGCTACGTGCTCGATCCGATCCGGCAGAACAAGGGCATGTATGTGGAAAAGAGCAGCATGGACAAGCTGCAGGAGGGATTGTCCTTGTACGTCAAGAAAAAGCGCGGACTGGCGCCCGCGCATGCCACCGTGGCGACGCACAAGTACATAGGCTGAACCGGCGCCGCGCGCCGGTGGCGGCCGTTGCCGCGCTCAGCGGCGGTAGCGGCCGTAGCCGCGTCCGCCCCAGCCGTGGTGGCCGCCGCCGCAGCACCAGTGGCCGAACGAGAAGTCCAGGCCGATGCTGACCGGCGGATAGTAGTAGGCCGGCGCGGGCGCGTAGTAGGCCGGGGCCGGCGCGTAGTAGACCGGCGCCGACTGGACGTAGGTGGTGGTGTAGGCCGGCTCGGTGACGTACACCGTGCGCGAGCTCGGCACTTCCTCGTAGGTGACGGTCGACGACCCGCTGTTGTAGCCGCGGTCCGACGGCGACACCGCGACGGTGTGCCACTGGTAGGGATCCTGGACCACGCGCGTGGTGGTGGCGTAATAGCCGGGCTGCTGGACGGCGCAGCCGGACAAGGCCGCCACTGCGGCGGCAACGGCGATGATGGTTTTCATGGCACTCCTCCTAGTTTCTGATATTACTATATAAGGAAGCGCGCCGCCGCCGGAGCCCGATTACAGCTTGTTACAACGGTTGCCGCAGGCGAAAAAAAAGGAACCGCAGGCGGTTCCTTTTTTGATACCTCAAGGAAATTAGTCCAGCTTCCAGGCGTAGTCGACCTTGGTCCAGGTCTCGGCCGGGGCGCCGTCCTTGGTGCCCGGCTTGAACTTGCAGGCGCTCAGGGACTTGATCGCCGCCTTGTCCAGGTTCTTGAAGCCGCTGCTCTTGTCGACCTTGGAGTCGGCCACGGTACCGTCGGCTTTGATCAGGAAGGACATCGACACCGTACCCTGCTCTTCGTTCATCAACGACGCTTTCGGGTATTCGGCCTTGCAGTTTTTGGCATCGAAACTGGCCGGGACTTCGGCAGCGAACACTGCCGGTGCGCTCGAAACGAGCACTGCTGCGATCACACTTAACCAACGCTTATTTGTAGACATGATTTCCCCAAGTGTAGGTATCCGGCACTCAGGCCGCGCGTCGCCGCACGGCCCCGTTGACTCTGATTACAGCTTCCAGCTGTAGTCGACTTTGGTCCAGGTCTGGGCGACGGCGCCATCCTTGGTACCCGGTTTGAATTTGCAGGCGCTCAGGGCCTTGATTGCGGCGCGGTCCAGATTCTTGTAGCCACTCGACTTGTCGACCTTGGATTCAACGACGCTGCCGTCGGCGGCCACCAGGAAGGACATGGCGACGTCGCCCTGCTCTTCGTTGATCAGCGATGCTTTAGGGTATTCAGCCTTGCAGTTCTTGGCATCCAGCGATGCTGGCACTTCGCCGGCAAAGGCGGTGGAAGCGGCGGACAGGATGACGGCGGCGAATACACTGGTCGAAAACTTATTCATTTATTTCCCAACTAAATTATTATTAATAACTGGTTTATCGAAACCCACAGCGGGCCCATGTGCCGCGCAAAAGCGCGGCGGCAGACTGCGGCAAAGTTTTAAAACTCTTCCCACTCATCGCTGCCGGCTGCGCTGGCGGCCGAGGCGACTTTCTTCGGTTTGGCTGCTGCGGCAGGCGCCGGCGCGGAGGCCAGTTTCTTGACAGGAGCGCGGGCGACGATCGGCTTGACCGTTGCCTTGACGGCGGCAGGCTGGTACACCGGAGCCGACACGCGCTCCTCGCCCTCCACCAGTTTGAAGATGCTGACCACGCGCGACAGTTCGGCGGCCTGGTCCTGCAAGCTTTGCGCGGCGGCGGCGGCTTCTTCCACCAGCGCGGCGTTTTGTTGGGTCATGCTGTCCATCTCGATGATGGAGTGGTTCACCTGCTCGATGCCGGCGCTCTGTTCCTGGCTGGCGTTGGCGATCTCGCTCATGATGTCGGTCACGCGGCGCACCGAGGCCACCACTTCGTCCATCGTCACGCCGGCCTGGCCGACCAGCTTGGTGCCGGCGCCGACTTTTTCCACCGAGTCGTCGATCAGCATCTTGATTTCCTTGGCGGCGCCGGCGGAACGCTGGGCCAGGTTGCGCACTTCCGACGCCACCACCGCGAAGCCGCGGCCCTGTTCGCCGGCGCGGGCCGCTTCAACCGCCGCGTTCAGCGCCAGGATGTTGGTCTGGAAGGCGATGCCGTCGATCACGCCGATGATGTCGACGATCTTCTTGGCCGAGGCGTCGATCGAACTCATGGTGTTGACCACTTCCGACACCACCTTGCCGCCCTTGATGGCGACGTCCGACGCGTCCGAGGCCAGGCGGTTCGCTTCGCGGGCATTGTCGGCGTTCTGCTTCACGGTCGAGGTCAGCTCTTCCATCGCCGAGGCGGTCTTCTCCAGCGAGCTGGCCTGCATCTCGGTGCGCGACGACAGGTCGATATTGCCGGCGGCGATTTCACGCGAGGCGGTGCCGATGGTCTCGGTGCCCGAGCGGACCTGGCCCACGATGTCGACCAGGCTGTTGCGCATTTCCTTCATCTCGGACAGCAGGCTGTCCTTGTCGTTGCCGTCGGTGTCGATGGCGATCGACAGGTCGCCGTTGGCGATGCTGCCGGCGATCGAGGCGGTGTAGTCCGGTTCGCCGCCCAGCTGTTTCAGCAGGCCGCGGGTGATGATGTAGGCGGCGGCGACCGAGATCGCGACGGCCAGCACGCCCATGATGATCATGAAGCTGCGCGCGGCCGAGAAGCCGGCGGCGGCGTCGGTCTGCACCTGCGCGTTCAGCTTGTCTTCCAGCGTGCCCAGCTGATCGAGCGCGGCCATCCATTTTTTCTGGGCCGGACGGATTTCCTTGATCAGGACCTTGGTGGCTTCCTCGGCCTTGTTGGCCAGCCACAGTTCGGACGCCTTGGCGATGGCCGGCATGGCGACCGCCTCCTGCTCCTTGACCGTCGCCAGCAACGCTTTTTCCTCAGCGGTGGCTTCGATGGCGAACTGCGAGCTTAGTTTGCCCTGCGCGTCGGCGTACTTGCCGGCCAGTTCCTTGATGCGATTCATTTCCGGTTCCATGTCGCCGGCATCGGTCATCAGGGTCAGGATGCGCAGCGAGGTCACGCGGTCGCCCACGTTGGAACGCATGTCGACCACCAGGCGCGACACCACGTTGTTCACCGTAATCACGTGATCCAGACGATCCTGGATCTGTGCCATGCGGAAGATACCCACGGCGGTCACAGCCACCAGGAATAAAAGAACCAGCGCGAATCCAAGACCCAGGCGCGTTCCGACTTTCATTTTTGCTAAATTCATCTCGTCTTCTTCGTAAGTGACACAGTTGATAAGAGTGCCCTGGATAGTCTCGTCTCGTGCACGACACATTCCACCCGGCCTTGCTGCTAAGTAATATATCTAGACAGTAGCAAACAATGACTGCGAATGCAAAATTAGCGGCTCCACCAGCAGCTCGCATGTAGTTTTACCGCCATATACAAACGGAGAATAACGGTGGATATGTGTGTATATTCAGGAATTATAGATGCAAATTTTGCCTCAAAGCAAGCAAAAACTGCCCGAAAAATACGCAAACGAACTTTCTGCGTGGAAATTCCAACAGTCCAATATATTGTTTGCCAGAAACGCTAGTTTGTGCTGTGTACTACGCAGCAATACGTAGACGGGCCGCGGCTTCGCGCAGCAGGGCGGGGTCGCCGAGGGAGAGTTTTTTGGAATCGGACAGCACCTGGCGGAAGGCGCGGGCGCCGGGCAGGCCGGTCATCAGGCCCAGCATGTGGCGGGTGATGGAGTTGATTTTCAAGCCCTGGGCGCCGTGCCGGGCCAGTTGGGCTTGAATATAGGGAATCATGGCTTCGAGCACGTCTTCGCGGCTCTTGGGCGCGCGCGTGTCGCCGTAATAGCGCTGGTCGAAACCTGCCATCACGAAGGGGTTGTGATAGGCCTCGCGGCCCAGCATGACGCCGTCCAGGTGCTGCAAATGCAGGTCGATTTCGGCCTCGGTCTTGATGCCGCCGTTGATAATGATTTCGAAGTCAGGGAAGTCGCGCTTGAGCTGGTAGGCGAATTCGTACTTCAGCGGCGGCACCTCGCGGTTCTCCTTGGGCGACAGGCCCTTGAGGATGGCGTTGCGCGCGTGCACGATGAAGGTCCGGCAGCCGGCCTCGGCCACGGTGCCGACGAAGTCGCGCACGAAGTCGTAGCTTTCGGTCTGGTCGATGCCGATGCGGTGCTTGACGGTGACGTCGATGCTGACGGCGTCGCGCATGGCCTTGACGCAGTCGGCCACCAGTTGCGGCTCGGCCATCAGGCAGGCGCCGAACGCGCCCTTCTGCACGCGCTCGGACGGGCAACCGCAGTTGAGGTTGATTTCGTCGTAGCCCCACTTCTCGCCCAGCCTGGCGCTGGTGGCGAGGTCGGCCGGATCGCTGCCGCCCAGCTGCAGCGCCACCGGATGCTCTTCGTCGTTGAAGCGCAGGTGGCGTTCGACGTCGCCGTAGACCAGCGCGCCGGTGGTGACCATCTCCGTGTACAGCCAGGTGTGCTGGCTGATGTGGCGGTGGAACACGCGGCAGTGGCGGTCGGTCCAGTCCATCATCGGCGCGACGGACAGGCGGCGGCTCGCTTTCACGGGCGCGGTGTCGGTGGTCGGCAGGGTGATGATGGTCATGGCGGCAACTATGGGAATCGCTTGGGGGTCGACATTATATCGCAAACGGCAGCGTCACCAGGCCGACCAGGTAGCGCGCAGCTTGCTCGCCGGGATTGAAGTAGCTGATGTGCTGGTCTTCGCGGATGGCCAGGCAGTCGCCCGCCTCCAGCCGCCATTGCTGGCCGCCGGCGGCGATGTCCATCACGCCTTCCATCAGCCACACCTGCTGGTGCACGTCGGCCTCGCGCACGACTTGCTCGTAGCTCACGCGCTGGCCGGGCGGGAACACCACCTCCACCAGCTGCAGCGGCGAGCGCACGGCCGGCGACAGTTGCCGCCGCACGTAGCCCGACGCCGGATCGGTCCACACCGGCTGGTCGGCGGCGCGCCGCAGCGGCGACGGGACGGGCTCGCCCTCCTCCGCCTCGAACAGCGCGGCCAGCGTGACGCCGAGCGCGCCGGCCAGCTTGTCGAGCACGGTGGCGGTGGCGCTGCTTTCGCCGCGCTCGATCAGCGAGATGTTCGAGCGGCTCACGCCGCTGCGCTCGGCCAGCGCGGTCAGCGACAGCCCCCGGCGGTCGCGCAAGGCCAGCACGCGGCTGGCGATCAGTTTGTTGATATCCATAAAATCCATTATACTGGATTTTTTCATCCATTAAAATGTCCGCCATGTCCATCGCTTTCGAATCACCCGACCAGCCCGAGGTCATCGCCCTGATCGCCGACCTCGACGCCTACCAGCTGTCGCTATATCCGCCGGAAAGCGTGTACGCGCTGGACCTGCCCTCGCTGATGCAGCCGAACGTGCGCTTCGCGGTCGCGCGCGATGCGGCCGGCGCCATCGTCGGCTGCGGCGCCATCGTGCTGACGCCGGCGTACGGCGAGATCAAGCGCATGTATGTGCGGCCGGCCGCGCGCGGCCAGGGACTGGCGCGCGGCGTGCTGGCCCTGCTGGAGCAGGCGGCGCTGGACCAGGGCTGTCCGGAGATGGTGCTGGAGACCGGCCCGTCCCAGCCGGAAGCGCTGGGCCTGTACGAACGCCACGGCTTCCAGCGCTGCGCGCCCTACGGCGACTATCCGGACGATCCATTGAGCGTGTTCATGCGCAAGCCGCTGCGCCGCTGATCGGCGCCGATCACGCCTTGCCGCGCTTGCCCGCCACCGCCACCGCCAGCTTGGGCACGCGCGCCTCGAACGCCGCCACCACCCGCTCCAGCCGGACCGCGCCGTCGCCGGTCAGCGTGCCGGTGGCGCCGGCCACCTGGCGCACGATGGCCAGCGCCGCCGCGCGCGCTTCCGCCGAGGCCGGCAGCAGCAGCGGCAGGTCGTGCATCGCCGCCTCCTCGTCCACCTGCAGCATCAGGTATTGCTCGCGCAGGATGGTCTTGAAATGCGTGACGCTGAGCTCCTTGTCGTCCGAGGTGCGCAGGCGCAGCTGGCGGATCGTGGCGAAGGCGCGCTCGTCGGCCGCGCTCATCTCCGGGCTGCGGTAGATGTACAGCAGGCCGCGGATGATGGCCTCGGTCACGCCGCCCTCCGCCGTCTTCATGGCCGCCGCCGCGCGGTGCGCGTTGAGCGCGGCTTCGCGCGCGATGTCGCGGCCGATCCGGCGCGGACGGCCGCCGTCGGTGCGCAGGCCCACCAGCGCCTGCAGCAGCGGCGAGCCGTACACGCCGAGGAAGATGTTTTCGGTGGCCTGGTCGCGCAGGTCGCGGTAGCGGTCCAGCGCGTCGACGATCTGCCGCGACATCGTTTCCTGCATCTGCATGAAGACGTTGTCGGGCGCCACCGGGCGGCGCTCGGCGCGCACCTTGGCGGCCATCGCCGGTATGCCGTCGAGCAGCGGATTTTTGCTGGAGAACATGCGGTAGCGCAGCCGCAGCGGATGCGATTCGCGCTGCTGCTCGGCGCTGGCCTCGGTGACCATGGCCTTGACCACCGGGCTGGCGTAGGTGCGGTAGAGCCCGGTGTTGATCTCCGAGACGCGCGCCACCGCCGCGAAGCGGCGCTCGTCCTCGGCGTCGTTGCCGCCCAGCGCGCGCAGCGCGTCCAGGCCGCGCCGCTCGAAGCGCATCACGTAGTCGCCGCCCGCCATGTCGCCGGCGGCGATTTCCGCCTGCAGCATCTCCTCGTCCTTGTCGAGGAACACCGCCTCGTACAGGCCGGGCGGCATGATGTCGATCATGTCCATCGCCGCCGTGAATTCCTCGTGCTCCTTGTTCGCCACCGAGGCGGAAACGAAGATGCCCAGGTGGCCTATGCTCTGGTGCATCGAGTAGATGATGGTCTGGCCGCCGGCCGCCAGCGCCGCGTCGTCCTCGTACAGGTCCAGCACCCAGCCCAGCGCCTGTTGCGGCGGCGTGATGTCGTCGCCCCACGAGCAGAACACCACGATCGGCGACTTGATGTTGCGCAGGTCGATGCGGTGGCCGTTGCTGTCGAGCAGGGCGGCGTCGCTCAAGCGGTTGCCGACGAACAGCGAGTCGGCGATGTACTGCATTTCGACCGCGTTCAGCAGCACCGGGTTGCCCCACCACTTTTCAAATTCCAGGAAGCGCTCGGCCTCGGTGTCGATCTTGGAATAGACGTTGTAGTTCTTGGCCCACAGCGTGTTGGACGGATTCATCTTCTCGAAGTTGGCGACCAGCTGCGCGCCGTCGAAGATGCCATTGCCGAGATCGCCCGCCAGCGCGGTCATCCAGGTGCCGCCGAGCACGCCGCCCAGGTAGCGCAAGGGGTTCTTGCCGCGCACGCCGGCCCAGTAGGACAGCGGCGCGCCGGCCAGCACCAGCGGGCCGACCAGGTCGGGATTGAGGGCGCTGGTCATCATGATCTGCCAGCCGGCCTGGCAGTTGCCGATCAGCGCGGGCTTGCCGTCGGCGTGCGGGTGCAGCGCGGCCACCTTGGCGATGAACTGCGCCTCGGCGCGGCACACGTCCTCGATGGTCTGGCCCGGCACCGGCTGCGGCAGGAAGCCGACGAAATAACAGGGATGGCCGGCCTTGAGCACGACGCCGATCTCGCTGTCCTGCTTCATGCCGCCGATGCCGGGACCGTGGCCGGCGCGCGGATCGAACACGATGAAGGGCCGCTTGTGCGGATCGGGCGCGATGCCGTCCGGCGGCAGGATGTACAGCAGGCCGTAGTTGACCGGCCGCTCCAGGTGGCGGCCGTCGAGGATGGTCTCGAATTCAAAGCTGAGCACATGCGGCGCCGGCTGCTCGTCGCGATGGTTGCGCTCGTCGCCGCGCTGGCGCAGCACGTCCATGAACAGCACGCTGCGCTGGCAGGCGTCGATCCAATAGTCGGCCGCCTGCTGGGCCAGCGCGAAGGGATGGACGGGCCATTGCGGCCCCGGCTTGGTCTGGTCGTCGCTCACGGAACTTTCTCCCTGCGGTTTATGCTGCCATGCATCAAAGTACCGCAGCGGATATAAAAACGCAAACGAAACCGGCGTGGCGGCGGCGCAAAAAAAAACCGCGGCCGGGGCCGCGGTTCGGTTCAGGACGGCAAGCCGGCTTAGAACTTGTGGTTGTACTCCACCGTGAACTTCGCATAGCGCGGAGTCTGGTAGTTCTGCACTTCGCGGTAGGTCGCCGAGATCGTGCCGCTGGAGCCGTCGTCATAGGTGGCGTTGTTGGTGATCGGCGCCTGCTTGTTGAACACGTTGAACACGTCCACCTTCACGGACAAGCCCTCGATCATCTTCGGCGCATAGGCCAAGTTCAGGTCCAGGCGCTTTTCCCACGGCATACGGCCAAGGCTGCCGCGCGGCGTCGGCTTGCCGCCGCAGTTGTAGTACTCGGCGCCATAGCCTGGGCCGAAGTATTGCTGGCCGAGCGGATAGGCTGGGTCGGAGCCACTGTCGGCGGCATCGTTGGTGCCCAGGCACAGCACAGGACGGCCGGACTGGATCAGCGCGAAAGCGCCGACCGTCCATTCAGGCGTCAGCTCGTAATAGCCGTACATCTTGAGCTGGTGCTTGCGGTCGTTCGGCAACAGGCCGTTGCTGCCCGGCGCGAACTCCGGGAAGTCCCACGCGGCCGAGGTGCCGACGTCGGTCTGGCCGGTGTCGGAACGGGTCTGGCCTTCCATGTTGCCCTTGCTGCGCGACAGCGTGTAGTTCACGCGGCCGTACCAGCCATTGCGCGCCGGATGCTCCAGGAACACATCCAGCGCGGCGTAGGTGCGCTCGGCCTTCGGTTCGCCGATTTCAGCGGCGGTGAAGTGCGCCAGCTGGCCCTTGCCGGTGACCACGGGATTACCCGCAGCGTCGTTGCCATCGATCCAAACCGTAACGTCGCGGCCCGGGTTGTAGATGAAGCAGTTCACCGCGCCCTGGTTCTGGATGTCGATGCCATGGTCGGCGGCGTACTTCAGCAGCGGACGGGTGTCACAGCTGTCGTCGATACCGGCGCCGAGCTTGCGGTAGGTGATCTTGCCGCCGAAGTTCAGGTTGGGGCTGTAGGCTTTTTCAAAGCCCAGGGTCAGCTCATCCTGGTAGTTTGGCTTGAGATCGGCCGCCACCACCGATTGCGGGTTCTTGGCCTGGCCGTATTCGCCGTCCGACGAGATCGGCGTGTTGACCGCCTTCAGGCCCAACGGTACGCCGGTGTTCGGATCGATGCCGGTGTAGGTGAACTCCTGGGTGGTGTAGGTCGAGCGGCTGGCGGCACGGGCTGCCACCTGGGTCGGCAGTTGCAGGTAGTAGCGGCCGGCGCTGCCGAAGACCTTGAACGAGGCGTCGCCGTTGACGTCCCAGGCGGCCGACACGCGCGGCGCCACTTCGCTCTTCATGTCGAGGAACTTGACGCCGTCGCCGGTCGAGTTGCTGTAGGCGTCGTTGCGGATGCCCAGCGTGACCAGCAAGTCCTTGCGCACCTGCCAGCGGTCCTCAAAGTACTGCGCCGACTGCTTGGACGAAGCCGAGGTCAGCGAGTTGAAAATCGATTGCGACACGTAGTACCCGGCCGTACCCGAGCCGCCGAAGTCGGCAACGTTGCCTGGACGGCCGCCCGACAGATTGATCGGCTGGCCGATGAATTTATCGCCGACATACTTGTAGGACCACGACGAACCGCCGCTGCGGATCTGGCCTGCGGCGGACGAGGTGATGTTGCTGGAGTCGATACCGGCGCGCAGCGTATGGTTGTTGAGTTTGTATTCGAGGTCGAAGCGGCCCGATTTCACTTCATCCTCGCCAGGCTTGCTGATGTAGCCGGGGAAGACGTTGTAGTTACGGTAGAGCGACGAGCTCAGCGCGGGCCACTTGGCGGTCGAGCTGTACAGAACGGTCGGCGGCACGGCGCCGGTGCCGGCATTCGCGCCCAGCGCCTCGTAGCTGACGCCGTGCTGGCTTTTCAGTACGCCGTACAGACCGGTGATGACCAGGTCGTCGGTGATATTGCCGGTGTACTTCAGCATATTCACCGTCGAGCCCGGGGTGCCCGGGAACTCGGGATCGGTTGGCCCCAGGTTCTTGCCCACCGCGGACGAGTACAGTTGGTTGTTCGGAACACCATCCAGTTGCTCGGCCGCTTTCGGGTTGTTCGGGTTCAGCACATAACCGTATTTTTGGTAACGGGCCTGGTAGCTGTCGCCGGCGGTGGTGAACTCCAGGCGATGGTCATCGGTGATGTTCCAGTCCAGCTTGCCCAGCCAGCGGTTTTCCTGCGAGCGGTTGTGGTTCCAGCCGCTTTGCGCGATGGTCGCCGGATTGGTCACCGTGCTGGAGCCGACATAGGAATCCTTGCCGATGGTCTGGTCGCCGGCAATGAACATGAACAGCTTGTCCTTGATGATCGGGCCGCCCAGGTAGGCGCCGTACTGGACGTTGGAAACCGTGCGGTTGTCGCGGCGCAGGTCCAGCTTGCCGTCGGTGGCCGCATTGCTCGAATCGCCGGTAACGGCATAGTTGAAGTTCTTGTACGCCGCGCGCGTGCTCTGCGGCTCGATGCTGTAGGTCGCGCCGCCTTCCCAGGTGTTGGTGCCGCTCTTGGTGGTCACGCTCATCACGCCGCCGATCGAACGGCCGTACTCGGCGCCGAAGCCGCCGGTCAGCACCGAGGCCTGCTGGATGGCGCCGAACGGCAGCTCCATCGAGCCCAGCTGGCTGAGCGGATTGGTGATCGGGAAGCCGTTCAGGTAGAACGCGTTTTCCGACACGCCCGAGCCGCCGAAGGAGGCGGTGTTGCCGTAGGCCGAATCGCCCTTGGTGGTGTTGGGGGCCAGCAGCGCGATGGCGTTCAGCGAATGCGCCACCGGCAGCTTGGACAACTCCTTGCCGGTGAAGATGGCGCCGTTGTTGGTGTTGGAGACATCGATGGTGGCGCGGCGGCCGGTCACCTGCACCGTTTGCAAGGCGCCGGTGAAGGACGCGTTGGCGCCCTGGCCCGCGACCACGTCGACCTCGACCGTTTGCGCGACCTTGCCGTCGCGGCTCAGTTCAACGCGGTAGTGGCCGGCGGGCAGCGCGGTGACCTGGTAGCGGCCGCCCGCCTCGGCGCCGACGCTGCGTTTGAGTCCCGTGTTGACGTTGACCAAGTTGATCGTGGCGCCGGCGGGCGTGTCGACCACGCCGTAGATGGTGCCGGTGGCGTTCGACTGCGCCCTCGCCGGCTGGACCGCGCCGGCCATGACCACGGCCGTGCCAAAGGCGATGGTTAACGCCCGAGCAATGACAGTTTTTCTTAACATGTGATTTTCCCGATTTTCCGATTGTAGAAAAAAGCTTGGTTGGCGGCCGGTACGTGGGTAAGCACGTCCGGCCGCCACCAGCTTGTTTTATATTTGCCCCAACTTTTCCCGTCACGAAAACGCCTGTCTGACGTCCCCGTTGAAGCTAGCTTGCGGAACACAAGGCAAGCTCAAGCATCGATAAGACCACGGTGCCTAAAATAGTGTCAATTGCGTACGCCGAATTTCATCATCAAAACAACGTTTATTTTTATGTCACAATGTAACGCACCGTTTTGGTGCAAAACTGAACGCGGCGGTGCAAGCAAAACCGGGATTTTTCAAAATAATATTTTGTTTTCAGACTCGCTTGCCGTATAGAGATATGCAAAATCCTCATATCGCTGAATTTCGCGTTTTCAACCCGGCTGCCGACACGGCTGCCGGAATGACAAAAAGCCGCCCGGTTTGCACCGGGCGGCTTTTTTGCGGGGAACTGCCTGGAAGCGGAATTACGCTTCGCGCGATGCCTTCTTGCGCTCGTGTTCCTTCAGGAAACGCTTACGCAGACGGATCGATTTCGGGGTGATTTCCACCAGTTCGTCGTCGTCGATGAATTCCACGGCGTATTCCAGCGACATCTGGATAGGCGGCACCAGGCGCACGGCTTCGTCGGTACCCGACGAGCGCACGTTGGTCAGCTGCTTGCCCTTGATCGGGTTGACGACCAGGTCGTTGTCGCGCGAGTGGATGCCGATGATCATGCCTTCGTACACCGGGTCGTTGTGGACCACGAACATGCGGCCGCGATCCTGCAGTTTCCAGATGGCGTAGGCCACGGCGGCGCCGTCGTCCTGCGAGATCAGCACGCCGTTGCGGCGGCCGCCCAGTTCACCCTTGGTGTTGTCCACTGGCGCGTATTCGTCGAACACGTGCGACATCAGGCCGGTACCGCGGGTCAGGGTCATGAATTCGCCCTGGAAGCCGATCAGGCCGCGCGCCGGGATCTTGTATTCCAGACGCACACGGCCCTTGCCGTCCGATTCCATGTTCTGCAGGTCGCCGCGACGACGGCCCAGTTCTTCCATCACGCCGCCCTGGTTGGCTTCTTCGACGTCAACGCTCAGTTGCTCGAACGGCTCGTGGCGCACGCCATCGACCATCTTGAACACCACGCGCGGACGCGACACGGCCAGCTCGAAGCCTTCGCGACGCATGTTTTCGATCAGGATGGTCAGGTGCAGCTCGCCGCGGCCCGACACTTCGAAGACGGTGTCGTCGTCGGTTTGCGCAACGCGCAGAGCGACGTTGGCTTTCAGTTCCTTGTCCAAACGGTCGCGCAGCTGGCGCGAGGTGACGAACTTGCCTTCGCGGCCGGCCAGCGGCGAGTTGTTGACCATGAAGTTCATGGTCAGGGTAGGCTCGTCGACGGTCAGCATCGGCAGCGCTTCCGGGGTGTCCAGCGCGCACAGCGTCGAACCGATGCCGATCTCGTCGATACCGTTGATCAGGCAGATGTCGCCGGCGACCGCTTCGTTCACCAGTACGCGCTCCAGGCCCTTGAAGTTCAGCACCTGGTTGATGCGGCCCTTGATCGGGGTGGCGCCTGGGCCATTGATGACCAGAACGTCCTGGCCGACCTTGACGGTGCCGCGGTTGACGCGGCCAATGCCGATCTTGCCGACGTAGGACGAGTAGTCCAGCGACGTGATTTGCATCTGCAGCGGGCCTTCCGGATTGTCGTCGCGCACAGGCACGTGTTCCAGGATGGCGTCGAACAGCGGCTTCATGTCGCCGCCGCGCACGTCTTCGGTCAGGCCGGCGTAGCCGTTCAGGCCCGAGGCGTAGACGACCGGGAAGTCCAGCTGCTCGTCGGTCGCGCCCAGCTTGTCGAACAGTTCGAAGGTCTGGTTGATCGCCCATTCAGGACGCGCGCCTGGACGGTCGACCTTGTTGACGACGACGATAGGCTTCAGGCCCAGCGCCAGTGCCTTGCGGGTCACGAAGCGGGTCTGTGGCATCGGGCCTTCCTGCGCGTCGATCAGCAGCAGAACCGAGTCCACCATCGACAGCACGCGCTCGACTTCGCCGCCGAAGTCGGCGTGGCCTGGGGTGTCGACGATGTTGATGTGGGTGCCTTCGTATTCAACGGCGCAGTTCTTCGACAGAATCGTAATGCCGCGCTCCTTTTCGAGGTCGTTCGAGTCCATGACACGGGTGTCGACCGCTTGGTTTTCACGGAAGGTGCCGGACTGACGCAGCAGTTGATCCACCAGGGTAGTTTTACCGTGGTCAACGTGGGCGATGATGGCGATATTACGAATTGCGCGTTTTGTAGTAGACATGGTCGTTATATTTGCTGAAAAACTGCGGGTGCGTACGTGACGTACGGGAGTGGCCAATTTCTGGAACCGCGTAGTATAGCATGTTGCGGTGCAACTCTCCCTGAAATCCTGAATATTTTCAAAGAGTTGCTTTATTGGGGCTTAGGGTTGCACAAAGGCGATCAGGCGCTCCGGCGCCAGGATGCTGTACTCGCCCAGCTGGGCGGTGCCGAGCAGCTTGTCGTCCAAGTAGACGCGTACCCTGCCCTGTTCGGCCGGAACCGTCACGGGCTCCTTGCCCAGGGCCAGGCGCTGGCCGTTGAGGAAGCGCTTGGCCAGCTCGGCGTTCAGGTACACGGCCGGGAAGCTGGACAACAAGGCGTCGACCGGCGCGAGCAGGCTGAGCGGCGCTGGATGCGCGGTCAGCTGTTCGAGCGTCAGCATGCCTTCCGTGGTCAGCGGGCCGACCTGGATGCGGCGCAGCGCGTTCAGGTGGGCGCCGCAGCCGAGCGCTTCGCCGATGTCCTGGCCCAGCACGCGGATGTAGGTGCCCTTGCTGCACGTGACCACCAGCTTGAGCATCGGCGCCTCGTAGGACACTAGCTCCAGCTTGTGGATGACGACGTTGCGCGCCTCGCGCTCCAGCGTGATGCCGGCGCGCGCGTATTCGTACAGCGGCTTGCCGTCGCGTTTCAGGGCCGAGTACATCGGCGGCACTTGCGCGATCGGGCCGCGGAATTTCTCCAGCACGGCGTGGATCTGCTCCAGCGTGACGTTGACCTCGCGGCTGTCGATGACTTCGCCCTCGGTGTCGCCGGTGTCGGTGGTCCGGCCCAGGTGGACCGTGGTCTCGTAGGTCTTGTCCGCTTCCAGCAAGTCCTGCGAGAACTTGGTGGCCTCGCCAAAGCACAGCGGCAACAGGCCGGTGGCGAACGGGTCGAGCGTGCCGGTGTGGCCGGCCTTCTTGGCGTTGAGCACGCGCTTGGCCTTGATCAGTGCATCGTTGCTGGAGAAGCCGACCGGCTTGTCGAGCAGCAGCACGCCGTCGACCAGGTCGCGGACTTTTTTAGGATGGTTTTGCTTCATCGGTGCAGCGTGCTTACTCGCCGTCCTTCTTCTCTTCGGCCGGCGCCTGGTCGTCGTCCAGCGAGCGGGTGCTGTTGGCCTGGTCGATCAGCGCCGACAGTTCCATGCCGCGCGCGGTCGAGGTGTCGTGCACGAAGTGCAGCATCGGCAGCGTGTGGATGTGCAGGCGCTTGCCCAGCTGGCCGCGCATGTAGCCGGCCGCCGCGCTCAAGCCGTCGACGGTCTGCTTGACCTGCTCCTTGCTGTCCTTGAGCATGGTGAAGAAGATCTTGGCGTGCGCGTAATCCGGGGTCACCTGCACTTCGGTGATGGTGATCATGCCGACGCGCGGGTCCTTCAGTTCGAAGGCGATGATTTCGGACAGGTCGCGCTGGATCTGGTCCGCCACGCGCTGACCGCGCTGGGGTATGTTTTTACTGTGTTTAGCCATGATATACGGTACTGCTTTCCATAAACGCCAAGTGGACGGAAGCAAGTATGCTCCCGTCCACCCGGTTAAAACTACTCTAATCGCAACTGATTACAGCGTACGAGCGATTTCCTGAACTTCGAACACTTCCAGGGAGTCGCCCACCTGGATGTCGTTGTAGTTCTTCAGCGACAGGCCGCACTCCAGGCCGGCGCGTACTTCCTTGGCGTCGTCCTTGAAGCGTTTGAGCGAGTCGATCTCGCCGGTCCACACCACGATGTTGTTGCGCAGCAGGCGTACCGAGGACGAACGCTTGACCACGCCATCGGTGACCAGGCAACCGGCGACCGCGCCGACTTTCGAGACCAGGATGACCTGGCGAATCTCGACCTGACCGATAACGGTTTCGCGCTTCTCCGGTGCCAGCATGCCCGACAACGCCGATTTGATCTCGTCGATCGCATCGTAAATGATGTTGTAGTAGCGGATGTCCACGCCGTTCGACTCGGCCAGCTTGCGCGCCTGTGCATCGGCACGGGCGTTGAAGCCGATGATGACCGCTTTCGAGGCCACCGCCAGGTTGACGTCCGACTCGGTGATGCCGCCGACCGCTGCGTGCACAACCTGTACGCGCACTTCGGAGGTCGACAGTTTCTGCAGCGAGCCAACCAGCGCTTCCTGCGAACCCTGCACGTCGGTCTTGATGATCAGCGGCAGGTTCTTCACTTCGCCTTCGGCCATCTGGTCGAACATGTTTTCCAGCTTCGCGGCTTGCTGCTTGGCCAGCTTCACGTCGCGGAACTTACCTTGACGGAACAGGCCGATTTCGCGGGCCTTGCGCTCGTCCGCCATGACCATGACTTCCTCGCCGGCTTGCGGCACTTCGGTCAGGCCCTGGATTTCGACCGGGATCGATGGACCGGCTTCGTTGATCGGCTTGCCGTTTTCGTCCAGCATCGCGCGGACGCGGCCGAAGGACGAACCAGCCAGGATCACGTCGCCGCGCTTCAGCGTACCGGACTGCACCAGCACGGTCGCGACCGGGCCCTTGCCCTTGTCCAGACGGCCTTCGACCACCAGACCGCGCGCAGGCGCGTCGATCGGGGCTTTCAGTTCCAGCACTTCGGCTTGCAGCAGCACCTGTTCCAGCAGGGCGTCGATGCCCTCGCCGGTCTTGGCCGACACCGGCACGAATGGCGATTCGCCACCGTATTCTTCCGGCACCACTTGTTCCGCCACCAGTTCCTGCGTGACGCGGTCCACGTTGCCGCCCGGTTTGTCGATCTTGTTGATCGCGACAACCAGCGGCACGCCGGCCGCCTTCGCGTGGGCGATCGCTTCCTTCGTCTGCGGCATCACGCCGTCGTCGGCTGCCACCACCAGGATGACGATGTCGGTTGCTTTCGCACCGCGGGCACGCATGGCCGTAAAGGCTTCGTGACCCGGCGTATCCAGGAAGGTGATCATGCCGCGCGGGGTGTCCACGTGGTACGCGCCGATGTGCTGGGTAATGCCGCCGGCTTCGCCCGACGCCACTTTGGCGCGGCGGATGTAATCCAGCAGCGAGGTCTTGCCGTGGTCGACGTGACCCATGACGGTAACGACCGGTGCGCGCGGCACCGATTCAAAGTGAGCGTGCTCACCCTGGTCGGCCAGCAGCGCTTCCGGATCGTCCATCTCGGCGGCGAAGGCCTTGTGGCCCATTTCCTCGACCAGAATCATGGCCGTTTCCTGGTCCAGCACCTGGTTGATGGTGCACATCTGGCCCAGCTTCATCAGCTGCTTGATGACCTCGGATGCCTTGACGGACATCTTGTGGGCCAGTTCGGCAACGGTGATGGTTTCCGGCACGTAGACGTCTTTGACGACGGCTTCGGTCGGCGCCTGGAAATTGGTTTCGCGGTCGTCGGCATGGCCGCCACGACGGCCACCCTTGCCACCACTGCGCCAGCCATCGCGGCCGCCGGTCGAACCGGTGTTGCCGCCACGGCCCTTGCCGGCTGCGCCGCCAGGGGCGCCGCGTTTCTTGGCGTCGTCCTGCCAGGTCGACGAGACATTGGCCGACTTGATCGACTTCTTGTCCGCGCTGACCGGCTTCTTGTCGCCAGGCTTGTCGCCCGGTTTGGCGACGGCGCCGGTGGCTGGCTTGTGCAGCGTGCCTTCGGCAACCTTGGCCTTGACCGGCGCAGGCGCCGGTTCAGGGGCTTTGATGGCGCGGCGTGGCGCGTTCATCATGGCCTTGATCTGTGCTACCTCGTCGGCCACGGCCTTGCGTGCCAGCTCGGTGGCGGCCGCTTTGTCGGCGGCTTCCTTGGCGGCTGCGGCGGCCTTCTTCTTGGCTTCCTCGGCGGCGGCTTTTTTCTTCTCTTCGGCAGCGGCGTCGGGCGCGGCTGGCGCGGCGCCGGCTGCGCTGGCGGTCGCGGCGGCAGCGGCCTTGGCGGCGGCTTTCTTCGCTTCGGCGTCGGCTTCCCTTGGCGGCGGCGGCTTCGGCGGCGGCGGTGGCTTTGGCCTGCGCTTCCTTCTCCGATTCCAGCTTGGCCAGGCGTTCCTGCTTCTCGCGCAGTTCCGCTTCCTGACGTGCGATCAGTTCCGCTTGCTTGCGTGCTTCTTCCTCACGGCGTGCGACCTCGACGGCGTCGACCACCGGGGCGGCTGGCGCCACCGGCGCGGCGGCGACCGGCTCGTCGCGCTGGACGAAGGTGCGTACCTTCTTCACAGCGACCTGAATCGTGCGAGCCTTGCCATTGGCGTCGGCCTGCTTGATTTCAGTGGTTTCTTTGCGCGTCAGCGTGATCTTCTTCTTTTCGGTATCAGCCGATGCACCGTGGGTACGGCGCAAGTGATCAAGCAGCTTATCCTTATCATCTTTCGACAATGGATCTGACGTCGAACTTTTTTCGACGCCGGCAGAACGCAGCTGCGTCAGCAGCAAATCTGCAGGCATCTTCAGTTCGGTGGCAAATTGGGCTACGTTGTTACTCGCCATTCAGTCCTCTTTTCTATGTGTCGCGGAGATGATAAAGATACTCAAATTAAGCCTTTGCGGATTCGGCAAGACTCCATGCCTTGGCTTGCAAGCCTTTGGCACGATCGTCGTACTTTGAGTCAACCAACTTCATCTCATCGTCGGTCACATCTTCAAATTCACTCTTAATCAGTTCTCGTGCACGGTCGGCGGACAGGGCCAGGATGGCGCCAAATTCGTCGTAGGCCAGTGCAGCAAATGCTTCTACAGTCTTGATACCAGCCAGGCCCAGCTTGCCGGCGGTGATGCGGTCCATGCCTTCCAGACCGACCAGCGCCTCGTCCATGCCTTCCAGGCCTTCTTCCGAAGCGATCGCTTCGGTGACCAGGGCGTCACGGGCGCGGGTGCGCAGTTCGTTGACGGTATCTTCGTCGAACGATTCGATTTCCAGCATTTCGGAGATCGGCACGTAGGCGATTTCTTCCAGGCTGGCAAAGCCCTCTTCCACCAGGATGTCGGCGACTTCCTGGTCGACGTCCAGTTTTTCCATGAACAGTGCGCGCACCGCCGCGGTTTCCTGGGCTGCCTTGTCGGCCGATTCCTCGGCCGTCATGATGTTGATCTTCCAGCCGGTCAGGTCGGAGGCCAGGCGCACGTTCTGGCCGGAGCGGCCGATGGCGATCGCCAGGTTTTCCTCGTCGACCACGACGTCCATCGCGTGCTTCTCTTCGTCGACCATGATCGACGAGACGTTGGCCGGGGCCAGCGCGCCGATGACGAACTGCGCCGGATCTTCGGACCACAGCACGATGTCGACGCGTTCGCCGCCCAGCTCGCCGGTCACGGCCTGCACGCGCGAACCACGCATGCCGACGCAGGTGCCGATCGGGTCGATGCGCTTGTCGGCCGTGTAGACGGCGATCTTGGCGCGCACGCCGGCGTCGCGCGCCGCCGATTTAATTTCCAGCATGCCTTGCTCGATTTCCGGCACTTCCAGTTCGAACAGCTTCATGATGAACTCTGGCGCGGTGCGCGACAGGATCACCTGCGGGCCGCGCATGTTGCGGTCGATGCGCAGGATGAAGGCGCGGACGCGGTCGCCGATACGCAGGTTCTCTTTCGGGATCATCTGGTCGCGTGGCAGGCGGGCTTCGATCTTGCCCGACTCGACGATCGCGTCGCCGCGTTCCATGCGCTTGATGGTGCCGGTGACCAGCGAGTCGCCGCGTTCCAGGAAGTCCACCAGGATCTGTTCGCGCTCGGCGTCACGCACGCGCTGCAGGACGACCTGTTTGGTGTCTTGCGCAAAGCGGCGGCCGAATTCGACGGATTCGATAGGCTCTTCGATGTGGTCGTCCACTTCGATGTCCGGAATCTGTTCCTTGGCTTCGAAGTGCAGGATTTCCTGGTCCGGCAGTTGCAGGCCGGCCTCGTCGGGCACGACGTGCCAGCGGCGGAAGGATTCGAACTCACCCGACTCGCGGTCGATCGAAACGCGAATATCCACTTCACCTTCATAGCGTTTCTTCGTGGCTTGCGCCAACGCGAATTCCAGCGCGCCGAAAACCACATCCTTATCGACGTTCTTTTCACGCGCCAGCGCGTCTACCAATAACAAAACTTCGCGACTCATGCTTTGCGTCCCTTAAAATCCACCTGTGGCACCAAGCGTGCCTTATCCACATCGGCGAGCGTAAACTCCAACAGCGCCGGACCATCATTGCTTTCAAATTCCAACGACAAATTGTCGCCTTGGGGTTCTTGCAGAACACCCTGGAACGACTTCCGGTTGTTCGTACCCGGCATTGCGGTGCGCAGTTTGACGATTGCTTCGCAACCGGCAAAACGCACGAAATCTTCCAGCTTGCGCACCGGGCGATCCAGCCCTGGCGACGAGATTTCGAGACGCTCGTAGTTCACGTTCTCGACCGTCAGCACGTGCGACAGCTGGTGGCTGACCGTAGCGCAATCCTCTACGGTAATCGGGCCTTTTTCTTCGGCGTCGGCTGCGCTGAAATCGATAAAGACGCGCAGCAGTCCGCGCTCGGCCCGTTCGACATCAACCAGCTCATAGCCCAGACCGGTAACGGTCTTTTCAATTAATTCCGGCAGCTGCAAGAAATTCTCCAGATCAAGGCCTGTTTTCAACTTGGCAAAAACAGACCGTTCAAAACGGTTCACCAAAAAAAAAATGGGCATCTGCCCATCTTCTTGTAATACCTAGCCAGATGAAAGCATTCTCAGGGGACTACCCCGTGAAGAACTTTTACTAGGCTGGTTATTATAACCTTATATGAACTGCGCTGCAATGCCGCATGGCGCGGAAAAGCAGGCTTACAACAGTTCATAAAAGGCCAGAAGCCCCGGAAACAGGGGGCTGCCGTCTCTCCCGCGAAGGCGGGAGTCCATGCCGAGCAAGCCAGGCAGCGCAGCATGGATTCCCGCTTTCGCGGGAATGACGGGTGCTCGGCGTGCGATTATCCTTTGCGGCGGCGCGGCATGCCATGGTCGATGGCGCCGCCGCGCGGCGGCTGGTTGCGGCGCGGCGCGCTGGCGTTGCCGAAACCAAAAGTGGTCTGCAGCGGATCCGGCTGGCGCGGACCACGGCTCGGGCCTTTGGCCGATTGACCGCCGCCCTGACCTTGCCCGCCTTGTCCACCCTGGCCGCGTCCCTGACCTTGCGGACGCGGGCCCTGGCCCTGCGGACGCGCCGGGCCTTCGCCCAGCGGACGGCCGCCGGCGTAACCGCCGATGCCTTGCGGACGGCCACCCGGACGACCCGAAGTCTGCGCGCCACCGGCCGGACGGCCCTGGCCGTTGCCGCCTGGACGGCCACTGCCCTGGGCGCCGCCCGGGCGTCCCTGGCCATTGCCGCCTGGACGACCCTGGCCGCCACCAAAACCACCCTGGCCACGGCCATTGCCGCGCGGTGCCTTGGCAAACGGCATCACGTTGTCATTGCTGACGTCGGCGCGGTTGAAGTTCGGTTCGTCGTGATCGTCCTCGTCGTCATCGTCGAAATCGCGGTCATCGCGCTCGGCGCCACGGCCGCGCTGCGGACGCTTTTCCGGCCCCTTGTTCTGGGCCGGCTTGGCCTGCTGCGCCTGCGGACCCTTGCCGCGCGGTGCAGGCGCGTCGCCGCCTTTCTTCTCGACACCGTAGGCGCTCAGCATGTCGCGCACGGTGTTCTCTTCCAGCTCCTCCCAACGGCCACGCTTCAGGCTGCTTGGCAAGGTCATCGCGCCGTAGCGGGTACGGATCAGGCGCGACACGGTCAGGCCGATCGCTTCGAACATGCGGCGCACCTCGCGGTTACGGCCTTCGCCGATGATCACGCGGTACCACTTGTTGATACCCTCGCCGCCACCGTCGGCGATCTTGGAGAACTGCGCCAGGCCGTCTTCCAGCTCGACGCCGGCCAACAGCTTCTGACGCATGCCCTCTTCCAGCACGCCCAGCGTACGCACGGCGTATTCGCGGTCGATGTGATAGCGCGGGTGCATCAGGCGGTTGGCCAGGTCACCGGACGTGGTGAACAGCAGCAGGCCTTCGGTGTTGAAGTCCAGGCGGCCGACGGCCAGCCATTTGCCGGCCTTCATGGTCGGCAGGCGGTCGAACACCGACGGACGGCCTTCCGGATCGTCCATCGAGACGATTTCGCCGGCGGGCTTGTGGTACACCAGCACGCGAGGCGGCTTCTTGCTGACGCGGCGCTGGATCAGCTTGCCGTTCAGGCGCACGGCGTCGGTCGGCAGGATGCGCTGGCCGATGTGGGCCGGCTCGCCGTTGACCGACACGCGGCCGGCAACGATCAGGTCTTCCATGTCGCGGCGCGAGCCCAGGCCGGCTTCGGCCAGGACCTTGTGCAGCTTGGGCGCGTCATCGTCCGAGGTCAGGTCGCGGCGCACCACTTTCGGCGCGGCGTGGCGGCCCTTGGCCGGCTCGTCGCTGTCGAAGGCGTCCGAGGTGACGTAGGAGAATGCGGCGTCCGCGTCGTTGAGCTTGGCGCCGCCGACGTTCTGGCCGCCGCGCTGCGGCTTGCCGTTCTTGCCTTTGGTGTTCTTTCCGTTGCGCTGGCCGTCAGGACGTGGGCCGCGCTCGTGGCGTGGCTTGCCGCCCTCGGCTGGCGCCGCGCCTTCCACCGCCGGGGCGGCTTCGCCCTCGACCGCTGCGACAGGTTCAGGGCGCGGCATCATCGCTTCGCGCACGGCACGCTGTTCGCGCATCTGGCGCGGGCCACGCGGACCGCGCGGGCCGCGTGCTGCGCGTTCGCCTTCGGCAGGAGCGGCTTGCGCTTCGACTGCCGGGGCTGCGGCTGGTGCTGCTCGTTCTACCGGCGCGGCTTCAACGGCGGCTGGCTTCTTGGCGCGTGGCGCCTTGACTGGTGCTTCGGCCGGTGCCGGTGCCGGCGCGGCGGCTTGCGGCGCGGCTTCGGCGGCTTCAGCGGACTTGGCGGCCGGCTTGGCGCGCGGCTTTTTCACCGGGGCCGGTGCATCGGCGGCGACGACTTCGGCGTCGGCCTTGGTCTTGCGCTTGGGCTTGGCGGCGACCGTCGCGTCGCCGGCTGCCGCTGCTGCGGTATCGGCCTCGATCTGGGCCTTGGTACGGCGTTTAGGCTTGGCTGGCGCTTCGGCCGGCGCTACGTCGTTGACTGTCTCTAGGGAATTAGGATTGTTCATTGTTCGTTTCTTGGTTGTGCTCAGCGTCAACCGTTACATCGGGCGCGGATTGTGTTTGTGCTTCCTGGCCGGCTTCCGGGCTAGTCGCGGCTTCTGCTGGGGCCGCTGGCAACTCGCTCTCCGTACCATCTGGTTGTTGCGCGGCTTGCTGCGCCGCCTTGTCAAAGTTCTCCTGCAGGGCCGCTTCCAGCGCTTCCATGTCCGGTCCGCCGCCCTGCGAGTCGCTGATTTGCTGCAAAGGAGGCAGCTGGGACAGCGAATTCAAACCCAAATCATCCAAAAACTGCTTGGTCGTGCCCAGCAAAGCCGGGCGGCCGACGACGTCGCGGTAACCGATGGCGTCCACCCAGCCACGGTCCTCCAGCATCTTGATCGTCTGCGAATTGACGGCTACGCCGCGTATTTCCTCAATATCGCCCCGGGTGACCGGCTGCCGGTAGGCGATGATCGCCAGCGTTTCCAAGGTCGCCCGCGAGTACCTGGGCGGCTTTTCCGGATTCAGGCGATCGAGATACAACTTCATCTCGGGGCGGCTCTGGAAGCGCCAACCGGTCGACAGGCTGATCACTTCAACGCCCTTGCCGGCCCAGTCCAGCCTTAATTCTTCGAGCAATTCCTTGATCGTATCGGAACCGACTCCGGGACCGCGCGGCCTGTCCTGGTCGTCCACTTCGACAAACAGCTTCTTCAGACTGTGGATCGACAATGGCTCACGAGCGCATAGCAAAGCGGTTTCGAGGACTCTTTTAGCCTCAGCTGTATCCATAGCAATCTTGTGGTTGCATTTTTATGCAAGAAAGAATTCAATCACATTCAGTGAGGCAATGGCCAGCACCCATGGCGCTGGCAGCTGGAATACTCGCTGAAGCTGTTTTTCCGACGCCCGGGCCGATGTGCGCCAGGCGGGAGAGAGGGACATGCCGGCAATGGCCGAGGCCCTCACCTTTTACGTGAAACGACCTCGGGGAGCGTGGCTTTCGGGCATGACCGAGCAGAGACGTTTCATCCAACAAGCCGAATTGTACCTGATAAAACGGCAAAAAGCGCATTTCGACGTCATCGAAATGTAACTTGCCTTACGCGGCAGCAAGTCTTTCCGACAAGATTGCCGAAACACCTACGAACGCCGGGTATTCCGCCGTGATCACCCAGGTCGGCACGGCGGACAGATATTTGTTGAAGCGGCCCTTGGATTCGAAGCGGGCGCGGAAGCCGGAGCGGTCGAAGCGCGCGCCCAGGCGCGGGACGATGCCGCCGCCGATATAGATGCCGCCCTGCGCGCCAAGCGTGACGGCGATGTTGCCGGCGATGGTGCCCAGCATGCAGCAGAACGCTTCGATGACTTCGTCGCACAGCGTGCACTCGCCGGCCAGCGCGCGGCGCGAGATCTCGGCGGCGCTCAGCTTTTCGGCCGGCATGTCGGTATGGTCGGCCAGCGCGCGGTAGATCAGCTCGATGCCGGCGCCGGACATCAGGCGCTCGGCGGAAACGTGTTCGAATTCCGTCCATGCGTATTGCAGGATGGCGACTTCGGTCGGGGTGGCCGGCGAGAAGGTGACGTGGCCACCCTCGCTCAGCAGCGCGGTCCAGCCGTCCTTGCCCGGGATCAGGCCTGAAACGCCGAGGCCGGTGCCGGCGCCGATCAGGCCCAGCGGCGTGCCGGCGATGGCCGTGCCGCCGCCCACCTGGTGCTTCTGGGTGGCCGACAGCTGGGGCAGCGAGCTGGCCAGCGCGGTGAAGTCGTTGACCACGACCAGCGTGTCGAAATTGACTTCGCGGCGCAGCGCTTCGATCGAGAATTCCCAGTGGTGGTTGGTCATGCGCACCATGTCGCCGGTGACCGGATTGGCGATAGCGATCGCGCCGTTCCGGATGCCGGTGACGCCGGCCTGGGTGACGGTCGGCGAGGCCAGGTAGGCGACCAGGGCGGCGGCCAAGGTCGGATACGCGGCGCAAGCCAGTACTTCGATCGCCTCAATCTTGCCCGGGGCGGTTTCCAGCGCAAAGCGCGCGTTGGTGCCGCCGATGTCCGCCAGCAGACGCGGGCCACTTGCGAAAGCAGTGGTCAGGGAGGGAGGCGTTTGGAGGGACTGAGCTGTCATGATAGATCGAAAATAGTTGAGGCCTAAGCTTAAGGTATTTTCACTATCCGAAGCAAGTGAAGTTTGTAGTTTTAGTACACATGCTGCGGCTTTGCCACAAGAAATTACAATGCGGAATATTTTCTGCGTAGTATGACTACGGTTTTCGGGGCGCCAGCGCGCCATGGGAGCGCTCCCATTCAGGGGCAAAAAAAACCGCCCGGGCGGGCGGTGTGGCGGGGTCAGACGGAGGCTGTATTGCCCTCGTCCACTTCGCGCGGCGTGCCGAAGGCGGCGTTCCAGGCGTCCAGGCCGCCGTGCAGCGGCCGGGCGCGCGTGTAGCCGTGGCTGATCAGCTCCTTCGCCACGTGGGCGGCGGTGACGTCGTTCGGGCAGCTGCAGTAGACGATGATGTGGTGGTTCTTGTCCAGCGCGATCAGCTCGGGGATTGGCTCGCCGCCGTTGAACAGCAGCGCGCCCGGCACGGCCGGCTCCAGCATCTGCGCCGTTGCGCTGCGGGCGTCGATCAGTATCGGGTGCTTGCCCTGCTCCTGCAGCTTCTTCAGGTCGTCGATGGTGATGCGCTCGATTTCCACCGATTGACGGAAGCGCTTGCGCTCGACATATTTGAAGACGACGAACAACAGCAGCAACACCCCCAGCACGATCAGCGCGGTGGTGCCCATGGTGCTCAGCACGTCCAGCACCTGGTCGATCTGGGTATGGAAGCCGGCGCCCAAGGCGATGCCGGTGCCGCTCCAGACGATGCCGCCGGCGATGCTGAAGCCAAGGAAGGTGGCGTTGGTGGTGCCGAGAGCGCCCGCCAGCGGCGGCGCGATGGTGTTGAAGCCGGGGATGAACTTGGCCACGACCAGCGCCTTCGGGCCCCAGCGGTTGAAGTTGTCCTCGGTCTGGCTGACGCAGTAGTCGGGCGACAGCGAAATCTTGCACAGCAGGCGCAGGATGCGCTTGCCGTAGTAGCGGCCGGCGCGGAACCAGAAATAGTCGCTGATCAGGCAGGCCACCACGCTCACCGACAGCACGGCCAGCCAGTTGCTGTCGCCGTTGACGCTCAGCGCGCCGGCCACGATCAGCAGCGGGAACGCGGGAATCGGCAAGCCGATCTGCTCGACCAGCACCACGGCGAACACGATCAGCACGCCATATTCTTGCAATAAAAGGATTAAGTTCGCCATTCGGATATCTTATCTTAAAAAACGCTTAACCGTGCCGTGGTATGGCCGCCAGCAGCGCGCGCGTGTAGGGGTGCGCGGGATTGCGGTACAGCTGGTCCGAATCGGCCAGCTCGACCACCTCGCCACGGTGCATCACCATCACTTGGTCGGCGATGTATTTCACCACCGACAGGTCGTGCGAGATGAAGATGTAGGACAGACCGAACTCGTCCTGCAGGTCCTGCAGCAGGTTCAGCACCTGCGCCTGCACCGAAACGTCCAGCGCCGACACCGATTCGTCGCACACCAGGATCTCCGGCTGCATCGTCAGGCAGCGGGCGATGGCGATGCGCTGACGCTGGCCGCCGGAGAACTCGTGCGGATAGCGCTGGAAGGCCGTGGCCGGCAGGCCGACTTTTTCCAGCAGCTCGTGCGCGATGGCGGTGCGCTCGCGGTCGTCGGCGCCGATGCGGTGGATGTGCATCGGCTCCAGCAGGATCTGGCCCACGGTGAAGCGCGGGTTCAGCGAGGCGTATGGATTCTGGAAGATGATCTGGATACGGCGCTTGTAGGCCTGGAACTCGCGCGGCGTCATCGCCAGCAGGTCGCGGCCGTCGAACATGGCGCTGCCGCCGCTGGCCTGGTGCAGCCGCAGCAAGGTCAGGCCGACGGTGGTCTTGCCGGAACCCGATTCCCCCACCACACCCAAGGTCTTGCCGCGCGCCAGCGTGAACGAGACGTCCTTCACTGCCTGGAACTCGCGCTTGCCGAACCAGCCTTCGCGCAGGTAAAAGCTCTTGCTCAGCTTGTTCACCACCAGCACCGGCTGGTCGTCCGGCCCATAGCCGCGCTGGCGTTCCAGCGGATGCAGCGGCGTCACGCCCTGCCCTTCGGCGATGTCGCCACCGGCGAAGCGCTGGTGCTCGACGTCGGCCAGGTAGTCGGCGATCACCGGCAGGTGCCAGGGCCGCGCGTCCAGCGACGGCCGGCAGTGCAGCAAGGCCTTGGTGTAGCCGTCGCGCGGCTGGCCGAGCACCTGCTGCGCGGGGCCGGCTTCGCGCACCTCGCCGTGGCGCATGACGATCACGTGGTCGGCGATCTCGGCCACCAGCCCCAGGTCGTGGGTGATGAACAGCACCGCCATCGCGTGCCGCTTTTGCAGGCGCGCGATCAGTTCCATGATCTGCTTCTGGATCGTGACATCCAGCGCGGTGGTAGGCTCGTCGGCGATCAGCAGCTTGGGCTCGCAGGCGATGGCCATGGCGATCATCACGCGCTGTTGCTGGCCGCCGGACATCTGGCTGGGATAGGCGTCGATCTTGGCGGCGGGGTCGGGAATGCCGACCTCGTCGAGCAGCTCCAGCGCGCGGCGGCGGGCCTGGGCCGCGCTCATGCCCATGTGCAGGCGCAGCACCTCGACGATCTGCGCGCCGACCGTGAAGACCGGGTTCAGCGACGACATCGGTTCCTGGAAGATCATCGCGATGTCCTTGCCGCACAGGGCGCGGCGCTCGGCGGCGGACAGCGCCAGCAGGTCGCGGCCGTCGAAGCGGATGCGGCTGGCGGGGTCGATGGCCGTGGTGTCCGGCGGCAGCAGGCCCATCACGGCGAGCGAGCTGACCGACTTGCCGCTGCCCGATTCGCCCACCAGCGCGACGGTGGCGTTGCGCGGCACCTGGAACGACACGCCCTTGACCGCCTCCACGGTCGTGTGGCGGTCGACGCGGAAGGCGATGCGCAGGTCGGCGATGTCCAGCAGAGGCGTGTCGTTCATCACTTCACCTTGGGGTCGAGGGCGTCGCGCAGCGCGTCGGTGAACAGCGAGAACGCCGTCACCAGCAGGGCCATGGCGATGGCGGCGGCGGTCAGCTGCCACCAGCGGCCGAGGATCAATTCGTTCTGCGCCTCGTTGAGCATGCTACCCCACGAGACCACGCCGACCGGCACGCCGAAGCCGAGGAAGCTGAGGATGACCTCGGCCTTGATGAAGCCGACCACCAGGATCGACATCTGCACCAGCGCGACGTGGCTGACGTTGGGGAAGATGTGGACGAACATCCGGCGCCAGTGCGAGGCGCCGATGGCGTCGGCGGCCAGCACGTATTCGCGCGCCTTGTGCTTGATGTACTCGGCGCGGATCAGGCGGTAGGGGCCGGTCCAGCCGGTCAGGCCGAGGATCAGCACGATGGTGGCCACGCCCTTCTGCTGCAGCACGGCGGCCACGGCCAGTATCATCAGCACCGAGGGGATGGCGGTGAAGATGCTGTAGAACCAGTTGAACAAGTCGTCCACCACGCCGCCGAAGTAGCCGGACAGCGCGCCGAACAGGCTGCCCAGGCTGACCGCCAGCAGCGCCGCGACCAGGCCGACCACGATCGAGGTTTCGCCGCCCTTGATGGTTTTCTTGAGGATGTCGTGGCCCCATTTGTCGGCGCCGAACGGCAGGGTCGCCAGACGGCCAGCGCCAGCATGGGCCGCCTTGCCGTTGCCGTCGGCGCGCAGCTGCGCCATGTCGGCGGCCAGCGGATCGGTCACGCCATACATGTCGATCGCGCCGGTGTCGGCCATCTGCGCGCGCAAGGCGCGGATGTCGTCGGCCAGCGGATCGAAGGGATTGTCCGGCAAGGCTTGCGCGGCCTGCGCCGCCGTGGCCGGCGCCGTCCGCGTCGCGCCGACAAAGCCGGGCGGCGCGTAGTTGACGCCGACCTCGTCCTCCCAGTCCGCCACGATCAGCCCGCTGGCCGACAGCACCAGCATCAGCAGGAAGGCCGCCACCACGGCCAGCGACGCCATCGCCACGCGGTCGGCGCGCAGGCGCCGCCAGGCCAGTCGCCACAAGCCGGGCGAGGTGTTGTGCACGATGGCCGTCATGTCAGCTGCACCCGCGGATCGACCGCCTGGTACATCAGGTCCGTGAGCAGGTTGAACACCATGGTGGCCGCCGCGACGTAGACGGTGATCGCCTTGATCACCGGGAAGTCGCTGCGCTCCACGGCCAGGATCACCTCGCGGCCGATGCCGGGGATGCCGAAGAAACGCTCCAGCAGGAAGGCGCCGATCAGCAGCGCCGGCAGGTTGGCCATCACGTGCGTGATGATGGGGATGGCGGCGTTGCGCAGCACATGCACCCACATCACACGCCGCTCGCCCAGGCCCTTGGCGCGCGCGGTACGCACATAGTCCTGGCCGACCTCGTCCAGCACGAAGCTGCGGTACAGCCGCAGCGTCGGCGCGATCGAGACGGCCAGGCCGATCAGGATGGGCAAGGTGGCGTAGCGCAGCAGGTTCTCCCAGAAGCCCTCGCCCCAGCCCTGCACCGGGAACAGGCCCAGCTTGTACGCCAGCCCGTACTGGAACACGATGATGTACACCAGGATGCTGACCGACATGCCGACGGTGCAGGCGATCATCACCGCGCGGTCGGTCAGCGAGCCGCGCACGAAGGCGACGCCCAGCGCCAGCGCGATGCCCAGCAGCGTCTCGAGCAGCGTCAGCGGCAGCAGCACCGTCAGCGACGGCCCCAGCCGCGTGGCGATGATGTGCGACACCGGCTCGCCGGTCGCCCAGCTCAGGCCGAAGTCGAAGCTGGCGATCTGCTTGACGAAGATCCACAGCTGCACGTAGTACGGCTGGTCCACGCCCAGCTGGCGGCGGATGTTGGCGATGCTCTCGGCGTTGGCCATCTTGCCGGCCAGGATGAAGGCCGGGTCGCCGCCCACCCAGTTGAACAGCACGAACACCAGCAACACCACGCCCAGCATGGTCGGCAGCATCTGCCACAGGCGGCGCACCACATAAGCAATCATTCCCGGTCCTTGCGTTCGATATCGATGTACTTCCATTCCTGATGCAGGATGGGATGCTTCTTATACCCCAGCACGCCCGGTTGCGCCAGCATGCTGCGGTAGCGCGAGTAGGCCGGCATGGCCGCCGCCTGCACCTCCAGCAGCCGCGCCATCTTGCGGTACAGCGCGTCGCGCGCCGGGCCCGGCGGCATGCCGTGGCTGGCCTCGTACCACTGGTCGAACTGCGCGTCCTGGTAGCAGCCGTTGTTGTTCTGGTTGATGTTCTTCCCGTAGAACAGCTGCATGAAGTTGTCGCCGTCCGGGTAGTCGGCCAGCCACTGGTAGGTGCGGGTCTGCAGCTTGCACAGCATCTCGGCCTGCTGGATGTCGCTGAAGATCATGCGCTGGTTGTCCATGCGGATGCCGAGCCGGTTGTAGGTCTTGCGCCACAGCTCGGCCATCAGCACGCCGGCCGCCTCGTTGCGCGAGGTGTAGCGGATCAGCAGCGGCTTGCCGTCCGGCTGGGTGCGCCAGCCGTCCGCGCCCTTTTTATAACCGTAGCGGTCCAGCAGCCGGTTGGCCAGCACCGGATCGTAGCGCAGCAGGCCTTGGTAATCCGGGTCGTGGCCGTCCACGCCGGGCGGGATGGGGAACACCAGCCGCCGCCCCTCGCTGTTGAGCACCAGGCGGATTTCCTCGTCGACGTCGTGCGCCATGGCGATGGCGCGGCGCAGGGCGATCTTCTCCTTGCCGAAGCCGCCCACCACAGGGTCGCGCATATTCCAGTAGTAATAGGTCAGCACCGGATCGACGATGCGCGACAGCTGGACGCCGCGCGCCGCCAGCTCCGGCCGCAGCTTGCCGTCGACCAGCGCCTTGGGCGCCAGCGGCCCGTCCAGCCAGAACAGGTCGGCCTCGCCGCTGGTGAAGGACAGCCAGCGCGACTGGTCCTCCAGCTGGACGCTGATCTCGATGCGGCCGATCTGCGGGATCTTCTTGCCCTTCATCTGGCGCACGATGCGCTCGTCGTCCGCGCGGTCCTCGGCGCTGGGCGCGAAGTCCCAGGTTTCGGCGCGGTGGCCGGTGTTTTCCTCGAGGACGATGCGGCTGCCGCGTATCCACTGGCCCAGCCGGTAGACGCCGGTGCCGACCGGGTGTCCGGCCACCTCGCCCTTGTTGTCGCCGTACTTCTCCACCACCTCGCGCGCCACCGCCGCCAGCGGTTCGTAGGCCAGGATCATGCCCAGGCTGAAATCGGTATGGGTCAGGTGGATGCGCAGCGTGTAGCGGTCGATCTGCTCCAGGCCGGGCACGTCGGCGTCGTAGTCGAAACGCCCGGTCTGTCTGGCCCGCTCGGCCAGCGCGTCCAGGCCGACGACCTTGCCCTCCAGCAGCCAGCTGTTGGGCGAGGCCAGCCTGGGGTCGAACAGCCGCTTCCACGAGTAGACGTAATCGGCCACGGTCAGCTCGCGCGGCTTGCCGCCGAACGCGGGATCGGGCGTGAAGTGCACGCCCCGCTTAAGGCGGATCAGGTAGGTGCGGCCGTCGGCCGACACTTCCGGCAGCGCGGCCGCCGTCTCGGGCGCCAGCTTGACCGGGCGCGCCAGGTAATCGTAGGTGTACAGGGTCTCGAAGATGGCTTCGGTGATGTGGCCGGTATATAAGTCGCGCCCCAGCGCCGGATCGAAGCTGGCCTCGGCCGCCGGCAGGATGTAGCGCAGGGTTTTGACCGGCGCCCCCGCCAGCGCCGTCAGCGACCAGCACGCGGCGGCCACCACGACGGCGAATTTGATGCGCTGCATAGACTTCCTCGAGCCCTTGTAAGTGCTGGAACAATACAACATATTTTCCGCCGCCGGAATCATCGCCCGATAGCCGTTAACTAACAGGGGCTTGCATAGCGGCAACCTCGACGCGGCCGCCAAGGGGTCGCTTGTCGCATAAATGTAACGCTGCGTGTCGGAATGAAGACAGGTTCATAAAATTGCACCGCACCAACTTGTTGCGGCCAACCGACGATATCACCAGATATTCGCTTCTTTTTTGAGGATAAATCAACGTTACACATCATTTTTTGCCGAACGCACCAAATTAGAGCGTTTTTTACCCCTCTTTTGGCGCATTCTTGCCACACCATAAACAATGACAACCAGGTATCTTCATGCGAGCTTGTCCGTTGACAGTAAATGTCGCCAAGTGATCTGATGACCAGATGAAAAGAACGTCGGTGTTTTTTTCAAGCGGCAAGGCATCGCCGATAAAAAAAACAAATCACACCCCTGTGTTTACCGTTTTCAAATGGGAGCAAGAAAATAATGATGGTTGAAACTGTATTGTCCCGCTCTGTACGCCTGTTGTGCGCCGGCGGCCTGGCCCTGGGGATGCACGCAGCATTCGCGCAAACCAGCGACAGCGACAACGTCGCCCGCGTCGAGATCACCGGTTCGTCGATCAAACGGATCGCCAAGGAAGGTTCGCTGCCGGTCCAGACGCTGACCCGCGCGGACATCGAGCAAAGCGGCGCCAACAACGTGGCCGACCTGGTCGCGCAACTGCCGTCGATGCAGGGCTTCATCACCTCGTCGACCTCGGTCAACGGCGGCGGCGGCGGCGTGCAAACCGCGTCGATCCACGCCATCGGCACCCAGTACACGCTGGTGCTGCTCAACGGCCGCCGCATGGCGCCGTACGGCACCGGCAGCGCGGTCAACCTGGCCAGCATTCCATTGTCGGCCGTCGAGCGCGTCGAGATCCTGACCGACGGCGCCTCGACCCTGTACGGCTCGGACGCGATCGCCGGCGTGGTCAACTTCATCCTGAAAAAGAACCAGCGCGACCTGACCATCGAGGGCACCGTCAACGCGCCGCAGAAATCGGGCGGCAAGAGCACCAACATCTCCATCTCCAAAGGCTTCGGCGACCTGGAGACCGACGGCTACAACGTGCTGCTGGCCTACAGCCACGACGAGCAGAAGGAACTGAACGCCAGCCAGCGCGACTTCGCCAACTCCGGCGTGCATAAATTCACGAAGGACGGCAAGCAGTACGCCACCTGGCAAACCAGTATCAACTCGACCCCGGCCAACGTCGAAGTGGTGACCGCCAACGACGACGTGGTGCTCAACACCGACCTGCTCAACAAAGGTTCCTGCACCCAGCCGCACACCTTCTCGCGCAGCGGCGCCTGCCGTTTCGACTACGCTTCCACGGTCCAGCTGCTGCCTGAGCTGAAGCGCGACAGCATCTTTGCGTCCGCCACCAAGCGCCTCGGCCAGGACACCACCGTGTTCACCGAAGTGGTGCTGTCGAAGTTCACCAACACCGCGCGCTACGCGCCGGCCGCCCAGCCGCTGACGGTGTTCAGCACCGATCCGGTGTCGGGCGTGAAGACCATCAACAACAGCTACATCGGCGCCTACAACAAGAGCGTCGTGCCGCTGCTGCCGGGCCAGAAGATCAATCCGAACGACGTCACCGACGCGCTGTGGTACTACCGCGGCGCCGATGCCGGCGGCCGTACCGACGAGTACCGCACCGACGCGGCCCACTTCGTGCTGGGCATCGACAGCTCGTACGCGGGCTGGGATGTCGGCGGCGCCTTCACCCATTCGCAAAACAAGCAGACCGACCGCGCCCTGGCCGGTTACATGAGCGGCGACAAGTTCGAGGAACTGGTCCGCACCGGCGCCTACAACCCGTTCGAATCCACCACCGGCGCCGCCGCGCTGCTGGCACCGGCCGTGCTGCGCCAGGAACTGGACGTGACCAAGTCCAAGATCGACGTGGTCAGCGCGCACGCTTCGCGTGAAGTGTTCAACCTGCCGGGCGGCGCCGCGGCGCTGGGCATCGGCGCGGACTTCACCAAGCAGACCTACCAGGACACGCCATCGAAGATCGCCATGGGCCCAGGCCCGGGCAATCCAGGCTGGACCGACGTGGAAATCGGCGGCGGCACCGGCTCGCAGGCGCTCGACGCCAGCCGCAACAACTGGGGTAGTTTCGCCGAGTTGCTGATGCCGATCGCCAAGAACCTGGAAGCGACCACCGCCGTGCGTTACGACAGCTACGCCGCCGTCGACAAGAAAAACGTCAGCTATGACACCACCGGCAAGGCTTCGCCATCGGGCAAGGTCGGCGAAGACGTGGCCAAGGCCACCTACAAGCTGGCCGTGCGCTACACCCCGACCCAGGCGCTGCTGCTGCGCGGCTCCTACGGCACCGGCTTCAAGGCGCCGACGATGAACAACATCGCCGATCCGCTGAAGAACGCCGGCTCGTCGAACAACTTCCCGTGCCCGGTCAAATCACCGGATCCGCGTGCTGTCTACTGCCGTCCGGGCGCGTCGGAATACGGCCTGCTCGACAGCGGCAACCCTGCCAGCGGCGCCGGCGCGCTGAAGGCGGAGGAATCCAAGCAAGCCACGCTCGGCTTCCGCCTGGAGCCGAGCACCATGATCTCGTTCGGCCTGGACATGTGGGACGTCAAGCTGAAGAACCAGATCCGCACCTTCTCGCAGGACCAGCTGTTCACCAATCCGGTCCTGGCGAACCAGTGGATCACCGTGTACGCCGACCCTATCCAGAAGAGCAATGTGCTGGTGGCCGTGCGCGCGCCGATGAACCTGGCCTCCTCGCACTTCCGCGGCCTGGACTGGGACACCACCTTCCGCTCGGCCACGCCGATCGGCAAGGCCAGCGTGAACTGGACCGGTACCTACATGCTCAAGGCTGAGCAGGACGTCCCCGGCGTCGGCACGGAGAAATCGATCGGCCGTTTCGATTCCTACGACGACGTGGTGTTCCGCGTCATCAGCAAGGTCGTGTTCGCGCTGAAGACCTCCGACAAGATGACCAACTCGCTGACCCTGAACTACCGTTCCGGCTACCACGACAAGATCTTCACCGCGGCAGACGCAGCGGTTCGCGTGGTCAATGCCGACGGCAGCATCGGCGGTACGGCCGCGATGGAGCGCGACGTCAAGTCGTACACCACGCTGGACTACCAGATCAAGGCCAACTACATCAAGAACCTGACCCTGACCGCCGGCATCAAGAACCTGCTGGACCAGGACCCACCGTTCTCGGTGCGTAACTCGGGCGGCGGCAACCAGGTGGGCTACGACGGCCGCTACGCCGATCCGCTGGGCCGCACCTTCTACCTGACCGCAGCATACAAGTTCTAAGCCCCACGCCATCGGCTCCCGGCCGATGACCTTGCAGCCCCGTCTTTTTCGGAAGACGGGGCTTTTTGCGTTGGTGGCGGCCGCGACTGTCGCATTAATGTAACGTTTTGTATCACACGCAATCCAGGTTCACGGCGCCGCGCGTGCACCAGCGTGTTGCACACCGACGACGGCCACGCCATACTTTCCCTTCTTTTTACAAAATAAACAACGTTTTATACATTGCAAGATTGCGTGCACCAAATTAGAGCGCATTTCGCCTGAAATCGATGCCAACCCGCCGACGCGGACGGCGGCGTCTTTTTGTCCATTAATAAATGTTTCCATCATTGACAGTAAATACGGGCGGATGCTCTGATGAAGCGGTGAGAATAAATGACTCTTTTCACAAGATTCCGAAGACCTCTGGGGTTAATCGTTTTTACATGGGAGAGCAAGATAATGATGGTTGAAACAGTATTGGCGCGGTCCGTGCGTCTGTTGTGTGCCAGCGGCCTGGCCCTGGGGATGCATGCGGCGGTCGCGCAAACAAGCGACGCCAACAACGTCGCCCGCGTCGAGATCACCGGCTCGTCGATCAAACGCATCGCCAAGGAAGGTTCGCTGCCGGTCCAGACGCTGACCCGCGCGGACATCGAGCAAAGCGGCGCCAACAACGTGGCCGACCTGGTCGCGCAGCTGCCGTCAATGCAGGGCTTCATCACATCGTCGACCTCGATCAACGGCGGCGGCGCCGGCGTGCAGACCGCGTCGATCCACGCCATCGGCACCCAGTACACGCTGGTGCTGCTCAATGGCCGCCGCATGGCGCCGTACGGCACCGGCAGCGCGGTCAACCTGGCCAGCATTCCGCTGTCGGCCGTCGAGCGCGTGGAGATCCTGACCGACGGCGCCTCGACGCTGTACGGCTCGGACGCGATCGCCGGCGTGGTCAACTTCATCCTGAAAAAGAACGTCCACGACCTGACCATCGAGGGCACCTTCGACGCGCCGCAGAAGTCGGGCGGCAAGAGCGGCAACATCTCGATCACCAAGGGCTTCGGCGACCTGGAAACCGACGGCTACAACGTGCTGCTGGCCTACAGCCACGACGAGCAGAAGGAACTGAACGCCAGCCAGCGCGACTTCTCCAAGACCGGCGCGCGCCGCTTCACTGAAAACGGCAAGCAGTACGCGACCTGGCAAACCAGTATCAACTCGACCCCGGCCAACGTCGAGGTGCAACCGTCTGTCGGCGACTCCGTCGTGCTCAACACCGACCTGCTGACCAAGGGCTCCTGCACCCAGCCCAACACCTTCTCCCGCAACGGCGCCTGCCGTTTCGACTTCCCCGCCACCGTGCAACTGCTGCCGGAACTGAAGCGCGACAGCGTGTTCGCATCGGGCAAGCTGCGCCTCGGCAAAGAGACCACCGTGTTCAGCGAACTGGTGCTGTCGAAGTTCGCCAGCACCGCGCGCTACGCGCCGGCCGCCCAGCCGCTGACCGTGTTCACCACCGATCCGGTCACCCACATCAAGACCGTCAACCAGAACTACATCGGCGCCTACAACAAGAGCATCGTGCCGCTGCTGGCCGGCCTGAAGATCGATCCGGCCGACGTCACCAAGGTGCTGTGGAACTACCGCGGCGCCGATGCCGGCGGCCGCACCGACGAATACCGCACCGACGCGGCCCACTTCGTGATCGGCATCGACAGCTCCTACGCCGGCTGGGATATGGGCGCCGCCTTCACCCATTCGCAGAACAAGCAGACCGACCAGGCGCTGGCCGGCTACATGAGCGGCGACAAGTTCGAGGAGCTGGTGCGCACCGGCGCCTACAATCCCTTCGTCTCCAGCAGCGGCGCCGCCGCGCTGCTGGCGCCGGCCGTGCTGCACCAGCAGCTGGACGTGACCAAATCCAAGCTCGACGTGATCGGCGCGCACGCCTCGCGCGAAGTGTTCGAGCTGCCGGGCGGCGCGGCCTCGCTGGGCGTGGGCGCGGACTTCACCAAGCAGACCTTCCAGGACACGCCGTCGCAGATCGCCATGGGCCCCGGCCCCGGCAATCCAGGCTGGACCGACGTGGAAATCGGCGGCGGCACCGGCGCCCAGGCGCTCGACGCCAGCCGCACCAACTGGGGCGCGTTCGGCGAACTGCTGATGCCGGTCGCCAAGAACCTGGAGGCGACCGCCGCCTTGCGTTACGACAGCTACGCCGCAGTCGACAAGAAGAACGTCAGCTACGACTCCAACGGCAAGGCTTCGCCATCGGGCAAGGTCGGCGAAGACGTGGCCAAGGCCACCTACAAGCTGTCGGTGCGCTACACCCCGACCCAGCAGCTGCTGCTGCGCAGCTCGTACGGCACCGGCTTCAAGGCGCCGACCATGAACAACATCGCCGATCCGCTGAAGAACGCCGGCTCGTCGAACAACTTCCCGTGCCCGGTCCATGCGCCGGATCCGCGCGCGGTCTACTGCCGTCCCGGCGCGTCGGAATACGCGCTGCTGGACGTCGGCAATCCGGCCACCGGCGCCGGTGCGCTGAAGGCGGAGGAATCCAAGCAGGCCACGCTCGGCTTCCGCCTGGAACCGAGCACCATGCTGTCGTTCGGCCTGGACCTGTGGGACGTCAAGCTGAAGAACCAGATCCGCACCTATTCGCAGGACCAGCTGTACACCATGCCGGTGCTGTCGAACCAGTACATCGCCGTGTATGCGGACCCCATCCAGAAGAGCAATGTGCTGGTGGCGATCCGCAAACCGCTGAACCTGGCGACGTCGCACTTCCGCGGCTTGGACTGGGACAGCACCCTGCGCGCCGCCACGCCGATCGGCAAGGCCAGCGTGAACTGGACCGGTACCTACATGCTCAGGGCTGAACAGGACGTGCCGGACCCGAGCACCGGTCAAAGCCTGGGGGTGGAAAAAGGCATCGGCCGCTTCAACTCCTACGACGACGTGGTGTTCCGCGTGATCTCGAAGGTGGTGTTCTCGCTGAAATCGTCGGACAAGATGACCAACTCGCTGACCGTCAACTACCGCAGCGGCTACCACGACAAGCCGCTGTCCGCCGATGACGCGGCGGTGCGCGCGGTGAATGCCGACGGCAGCATCGGCGGCACGGTCGACATGGTGCGCGACGTCAAGTCGTACACCACGGTCGACTACCAGATCAAGGCCGACTACATCAAGAACCTGACCCTGACCGCCGGCATCAAGAACCTGCTGGACCAGGACCCGCCGCTGTCCGTGCGCAACTCGGGCGGTGGCAACCAGGTGGGCTACGACGGCCGCTATACCGATCCGCTGGGCCGCACCTTCTACGTGAACGCTTCGTACAAGTTCTAAGCGTTACCTGCAATCCCGAGCCCCCGGCCTACGCCGGGGGCTTTTTCTTTTAAGCGGTCAGAACTTGTAGTTGCCGGTCAGGTAGAACGCGCGCCCGGCCGGATCGGTGTAGCGGCCGTCGTAGCCAAGCTGGTTGCCGCCGCCGGCGTTCTGCAAGGTCAGCGGCGGATTGCGGTCGAACAGGTTCTTGATGCCTGCCGTGAGCGCGAAGCGGCCGAAGTCATACTTGCCCTGCCAATCGAAGGTGGTGTACGACGGCGTCCACAGGCCGCCGAAGGCCACCGAGTCGCCCACGCTGCCGTCCGGGTTGACCGCGAAGATGGCCGTGTCCACCGGATAGGCCTGGTCGTGGTAGCCCGACTTGTAGTGCGCCGTCAGCGTGTTGGTCAGCTTGCCGTTGGTCAGGCTCAGCGCCAGGTTGCTCTGCACGCGGAACACCACGCCGTTGTCCGGGCCGAAGCGGCCCAGGTTGGACTGGACCTCGCCGCCGGCCTGGGTGGTGTAGTTCTGCTTGATCATGTATGTGCCGGTCCAGGCCGCCTTCCAGTCGCCGATCGGCGACTTGTTGCGGTAGCTGAAGTCCCAGTCCACGCCGCGGTAGTTGGCGACGCCGCCGTTGATCGGCGCCTGCAGGTAGCCGATGGTCGTGTAGCCGGCCGGGTCGGGATAGGGATTGACGAACAGGCGCTGGTACTGCTGCGGGTTGGCGAAGCCGACCTGCTCCGGCACGCCGGCCGACAGCACCTGGTTGCGGATCTGCACATTCCACAAGTCCAACCCCAGCGACAGGCCGCGCAGCGCCTCGATGCGTCCACCCAGCGTCCACTGCTTGGATTTTTCCGGCTGCAAGCCCTCGCTGCCGCTGGCGCCGTTCGGGCCGGTCAGCAGGTCGTACTGGGCCTGGCCCACCTGGCAGCCCGGCGAGCCGGGGAACGGGCAGGCGTAGCTGCCGGCGGTGCTGCCGTAGAAGGTCGGCGCGCCGGCGATGTCGCTGATGTTGGGCGTCTTGAAGCCGGTGCCGTAGGCGGCGCGCAGCAGCAGCGTCTCGACCGGGGTCCAGCGCGCGCTGACCTTGTAGGTGCCGGCGCTGAAGGAGTTGCCGACCTCGCCGGAAGGCAGCTGCGGCCGCAGGCCGCTGGCGTCGGCCAGCTTGGCGAAGATGAACTCGCTGTGGGTCTTGTCGTAGCTGTCGTAGCGGCCGGAGACGGTGGCCTCGAAGGTCTTGGCCAGCGGCAGTAGCACCTCGCCGTAGACGCCCCAGTTGTCGCGGCGGGCGTCGAACGGCACCTGGCCGTAGTTGCCGCCCACCGGGTAGTTGGCCGACGCCGGCTGGCTGACGTAGCCGGAGTTGGCCAGGATGGTCGGGTGGTAGGCGATCTGGTAGTGGGTCTTGGAATAGTCGCCGCCCAGCGAGACGATGGAGGTGCCGCCCGGCAGGCTGAACAGGTCGTGCTGCGCGCCCGCGTGCAGCGTGTTCAGCTTGGAGGTGTTGGTCGAGAAGGTGGTGCCGTTGACCAGCGCGCCGCGCAGCTGGTCGGCGCCGGTGCCCATCACCGGATCGTAGACGCCCGACGCCACCAGCGCGTTGAGCTTGTCGAAGTCCGAGTAGCCGCCGGCGGCGTTGTCCTTGATCTTGTTTTCCGACAGGATCAGGCTGGCGTTGTAGCTCCAGCCCCAGGCGTTGCCGTCGACGCCGAGCGCGAAGTGGCGGGCGTCGGTGATGTATTCGTCGGCGCGGCCGCCGATCAGCACCGAGCGGTAGCCCAGCGTGCCGTCGCCGGTCGGGTTCTCCAGGTTGTTGGCGTCCAGGTAGGGCTGGATGTAGCGCTGGTACAGCTGCGGGAAGCGGTCGGTGGAGTTGACGCCCATCGGCTGCGCGGACGGCGCGTACTGCGCGGTCATCGAATAGCTCGACAGCACCAGTTCGCCCCACAGCTTGGTGTCCTCGTTGAGCTGCCAGGTACCCTTGAGCAGGCCGCTGTCGCGCCGCGAGCCGGGCACGTCCTCGACGGTGGCGCCGTAGTTGAAGCGGCACTGCGTGCCCAGCGGACCGGCCAGCGGACCGCCGCAGTTGCCGCGGGCGGCCAGGTAGGGGTTGATCGCCACGCCGGTGGTCTCGACCGAATCGGCCGAGCCGCGCGGGCGCACGTTGAAGGTGATGTTGGCCGGCTCGGTGTTGCCGGTGCGCTGGTCGAACCAGTACTGCTTGCCGCCGCTGCCGAACTTGAAGAAGGCGCCCTGCGCCGAAAAGTCGCGCTGCAAGGCGGTGAGGCGCTGCTGCTCGTCGTGGCTGTACGAGAACAGGATGTTGAACTTGTCGGTGTCGAGGTCGCCCCAGCCCTTGGTCAGGCCGGCGCTGTTCCAGCGCCCGCCGGACTTGCGCGGCTGGCCGTAGGTGGCGTAGGCCTCGCCCTTGGTCATGTTCTTTTTTAGGATGAAGTTGACCACGCCGGCGATCGCGTCCGAGCCGTACAGCGCCGAGGCGCCGTCGCCGAGGATCTCGACCCGTTCCACCGCCTCCAGCGGGATGCTCTCGATGTTGACGGCGTAGCCGCCGCCCTGCCCGGTGCCCAGCAGGCTGGGCGCGAGGCGCTGGCCGTCCAGCAGCACCAGCGTGTACTTCGACGGCAGCGAGTGCAGCGCGGCCGTGGTGACGCCGGCGCCGCCGCCGTTGACCGAGCTGGACGCCGGCACGAAGCCCTGCATCGACGGCAGCATCTGGATCAGGTCGGTGGCGGAGGTGGCGCCGCTCTGCTTGATGTCGGCGCTGGTCAGCACCTGCACCGGCAACGCGCCCTCCTTGGCGATGCGCTTGATCGCCGAGCCGGTGATCTCGACCCGCTGCATCGGCTGCGCGGCCTGGTCGCCGGCCGGCGCGTCCTGCGCCATCGCCGGCAAGGCCAGCAGGCCCAGTCCGGCCAGGGCGCCGCCCGAGAACATCGACCGCAGGGAACGCGCCAACACTGTTTCTTGAATCATGACTAACCTCCGCTGTTATTTTTGGATGCACCGGTCCGACGCCCGCCGCCGGGATGGCAACGGGTCGCACGTCTTGATTGGACTGGTGAAATAAACGTAGGAAGGTGTTCCGGGACACCGTCCATGCTTTACATAAAAGCATGCGAGGAAGGCAAAATCAACCGAACTCGTACCGTGTTCGGTGTTCTTACAACAGTATTGCAAGCACCACGCAAAAACAAAGGGCCCCATATAACCATTGGGGCCCTTTGTGTCGCGCCGGCGCTACGTTACTTTGAGGCAGCCTCCGCTGCCTGGGTGGCAAGACGGCGCTGGCGCACGGCGGCGGCCAGGTCCTGCAGCACCTGCACGCTGCTGTCCCAGTCGATGCAGCCGTCGGTGACCGACTGGCCGTAGGTCAGTTCCTTGCCCGGCACCAGGTCCTGGCGGCCCGCCACCAAGTGCGATTCCACCATCACGCCGACGATGCGGTTATCGCCGCCGGCCACCTGGCGGCCGATGTCGGCGCACACCGGCACCTGGTTCTCCGGCTTCTTCGAGCTGTTGGCGTGCGAGGCGTCGATCATCAGGCGCGCCGCCAGGCCCTGGGCCGCGATGGCCTTGCAGGCCTCGTCGACGCTGGCCGCGTCGTAGTTCGGGGTTTTGCCGCCGCGCAGGATGATGTGGCAGTCCTCGTTGCCGTTGGTGGAGACGATGGCCGAGTGGCCGCCCTTGGTCACCGACAGGAAGTGGTGCGGCTGCGACGCGGCCTTGATCGCCTCGACCGCGATCTTGACGTTGCCGTCGGTGCCGTTCTTGAAGCCGACCGGGCACGACAGGCCGGAGGCCAGCTCGCGGTGCACCTGCGATTCGGTGGTGCGGGCGCCGATCGCGCCCCAGCTGATCAGGTCGGCGATGTATTGCGGGCTGATCACGTCCAGGTATTCGGTGCCGGCCGGCAGGCCCAGCTCGTTGATGTCGCGCAGCAGCTGGCGCGCCATGCGCAGGCCGTCGTTGATGCGGAAGCTGCTGTCCATGTACGGGTCGTTGATCATGCCCTTCCAGCCGACCGTGGTGCGCGGCTTCTCGAAGTACACGCGCATGACGATCTCCAGGTCGGCCGACAGTTCGCGGCGCAGCACCACCAGGCGGCGCGCGTATTCCATCGCGGCCTTGGGATCGTGGATCGAGCACGGGCCGATCACCACCATCAGGCGGTCGTCCTGGCCGTGCAGGATGCGGTGCAGCGCGACGCGGGCGTCGGCCGCGGTCTGCTCGGCTTGCTCGGTGCATGCGAATTCGCGTATCAGGTGGGACGGCGGCGTCAATTCCTTCATTTCGCGGATGCGCAAATCATCGGTACGGGGCATGCTGTTCTCCAATTGATCTAAGGGTGAAAGTTCAAAAAAACGTTAAAAAAAAACCGCCTCGGAAGGCGGTTTTTTGGGAATTTGCAGGAACTCGTTTTTGCTTCTACGTGTACCGGCCGCTACTCCACCGCCTTTGGGTTGGAATTGCTAAAGTAAAAATGGCCGGTAAAGAAGAAGCGGGTCATGAACGGGTTTCCGTGTGGTGTATAAACGACTATAACGCTATTGTTCGCGGATTGGCAAGCAGTTTATGGCTATAAGCTTATGACCATCCGGGCTCAGGCCGTGCCGCCGACGGTCACGCCGTCGATGCGCAGGGTCGGCTGGCCGACGCCCACCGGCACGCTCTGGCCTTCCTTGCCGCACACGCCCACGCCCGGATCCAGGCGCATGTCGTTGCCGATCATGGAGACGCGGTTCAGCACTTCCGGACCGTTGCCGATCAGGGTGGCGCCCTTGACCGGGTAGGTCACCTTGCCGTCCTCGATCATGTAGGCCTCGCTGGCCGAGAACACGAACTTGCCGTTGGTGATGTCGACCTGGCCGCCGCCGAAGTTGACCGCGTACAGGCCGTTCTTGACCGAGGCCAGAATTTCCGCCGGGTCCTTGTCGCCGCCCAGCATGTAGGTGTTGGTCATGCGCGGCATCGGCAGGTGGGCGAACGATTCGCGGCGGGCGTTGCCGGTGACCGGCATCTTCATCAGGCGCGCGTTCATGGTGTCCTGGATGTAGCCTTTCAGGATGCCGTCCTCGATCAGCGTGGTGCACTGGGTCGGGTTGCCTTCGTCGTCGATGTTGAGCGAGCCGCGGCGGTCGGCCAGCGTGCCGTCGTCCACCACCGTCACGCCCTTGGCGGCCACGCGCTCGCCGATGCGGCCGGAGAAGGTGGACGAACCCTTGCGGTTGAAGTCGCCCTCCAGGCCGTGGCCGATCGCCTCGTGCAGCAGGATGCCGGGCCAGCCCGGTCCCAGCACGACGGTCATCGGGCCGGCCGGGGCCGGACGCGCGTCGAGGTTGACCACCGCCGAGTTGACGGCGTCGGCCGCGTATTGTTCCAGCAGGCTGTCGCTGAAGTAGCCGTAGTCGTAGCGGCCGCCGCCGCCGGACGAGCCCATCTCGCGCCGGCCGTTCTGCTCGACGATCACCGTGAGCGACACGCGCACCAGCGGGCGGATGTCGGCCGCCAGCACGCCGTCGCTGCGCACCACCAGCACCACGTCGTATTCGCCGGCCAGGCTGGCCATCACCTGCACCACGCGCGGATCCTTGGCGCGCGCCATTTTTTCCACGCGCTCGAGCAGCTTGACCTTGGCGGTCGCGTCCAGCGAGGCCAGCGGATCGTTGGGCAGGTACAGCGAGCGGCCGCCGGTCGGCGTCATGGCGCCGGCCACCTTGATCTTGCCGGCGCCGGCGCGGGCGATGGTGCGCGTGGCCGAGGCCGCGTCCATCAGGGCCGCTTCGGAGATGTCGTCCGAGTAGGCGAAGGCGGTCTTGTCGCCCGACACGGCGCGCACGCCGACGCCCTGGTCGATCGAGAAACTGCCGGTCTTGACGATGCCCTCTTCCAGGCTCCAGCCCTCGTTTTTGGTGAACTGGAAATACAGGTCGGCGTAGTCGACCTTGTGCGTGAACATCGAGCCCAGCGTCTTGAGCAGCTTGGCTTCGTCCAGTCCGAACGGCGTCAGCAGGATGTCGCGCGCCACGGCAAGGGTGGACAGGTTCGGTTCAAATGGCTTCATGATGGTGTCTTCTAAGAGTGTGGTGCAATTTTACATGGTCCGGTGCTTGAGCGCCGGCAGGCTCTGGCGCACGCTGTCCATGAACATCAGGTCGATGTCGCCGCGGACCACGCCCTCGCCCTCGGCCAGCACGTCCTTGACCGCGCCCCAGGGGTCGATCAGCATGCTGTGGCCCCAGGTGCGGCGGCCGTTCGGATGGTTGCCGCCCTGCGCCGCCGCCAGCACGTAGCACTGGTTCTCGATGGCGCGCGCGCGCAGCAGGATTTCCCAGTGCGCGTGGCCGGTGGTGTAGGTGAACGCGGCCGGCACGACGATCAGCGACACCGGCCCCATCGCGCGGTACAGCTCGGGGAAGCGCAGGTCGTAGCAGACCGACATGCCGACCTTGCCGAACGGCGCCTCGAACACGCCGACATGCTTGCCCGGCACGATGGTCTTCGATTCGTTGTACGACTCCGTGCCCTTGGTGAAGCCGAACAGGTGGATCTTGTCGTAGCGGGCCACGTGCTCGCCCTGCGGGTTGTAGACCAGCGTGGTGTTGATGACTTTTTCCGGATCGCTGGACGCCAGCGGCAGCGTGCCGCCGATCAGCCAGATTTCCAGCTCCCTGGCCAGCGCGGACATGAAATCCTGGATAGGCCCCTGGCCCAGCGGCTCGGCGACGGCCACCTTGTCGCTGTCGCTCAGGCCCATGATGGCCCAGTATTCCGGCAGCAGCACCAGCGTGGCGCCGGCCTCGGCGGCCTGGGTGACCAGGCGGCGCGCGGTGGCGATATTGTCCGTCACGGACGGCGAGGAAATCATTTGTACTGCGGCGACTGTGTTCATGGCTGTTCCGTTCAATTGGCGCCCTTGGCGGGGGGCGTTTCCACTTTGGATGCGTCGAGCTTGGTCACCACCGGCGCCTTCCATGGCCCGGTGACCTGCATATGATAGGTCAAGGCCTTCATCACCGGCGCACTCAGGAACAGCTGCGCCAGGAAGCTGCCCAGGCCGATCACCGGATTGACCGCCAGCGCGTACACCAGCGGCGCCGTGCCCAGGTTCACCTCCGGGATCACCACCACGTGCAGGTTGGTGGTTTCGTTGGCGATGTCGGCGCTGCCATCCATCAGCACGGTGGCGGCGACGCCGTGCATTTTCAAGTTGTCGGTCTTGGCGATGCCGCGGTTGATGGCGGCGTTGGCGGTGATGCCGTCGAACGCCAGGCCTTCCGAGAAGACATCATGGAAGTCCAGCTTGAGCAGGCGCGGCAGCGCTTGCAGGCTGAGCACGCCGAGCAGCTTGGCGGCGCCCGGGTCCTGCTTGAGGAACTGGCCTTTTTCCACGTTCAGCTTGATGTCGCCGGACAGGCTGGGCAGGTCCAGCGAATACGGCAGGCCCTTCCAGGCGATGTCGCCGTTGAGCGTGCCCTTGCCGTTCTTCAGCGTGCCGGCGAAGCCGAAGCGGTCCAGCAATTTGCCGGCGTCGGCGATGTCGAGATTGAAGTTCAGGCTGGTGGTGTGGGCGCCATCCTTGGTGACCCATTTGCCGGTGCCCTTCAACTCGCCGTCCGGGTTGGCCAGCGACAGCTTGCCGATGCGCCATTCGCGGGCGTTCTGCATCTGCGCATTGCTGGCCTGCAGTTCCAGCCGGCCCAGCGGCTTGTTGAACAATTCGAAGCGCTCGACCACCACGTCCAGCGCCGGGATGGTGGCGGCCGCGCTCTTGCCGTCCAGCAGATCCTGCACGTCCTTCGAGGCCGAGTCCTGGATCACCAGCGACGACAGGCGCGCCGTCACCTTGCCCAGGCCCTGGCCGGTGGACGGCTCGCTCCACGTCACGTAACCGTTGGCCTGGGTGGAGTCGACGCTGGCCTGCCACACGGTCTTCAGGCGGCTGACGCCCAGCACCACGTTCTCCAGCTTGCGGTCGCCGATCACCAGCTCGCTGGCGCGCGCGGCGATGGCGTCCGGCATCACGTATTGGGCGATGTCGGCGCCGTCGGCGGCGGAGGGCGCGCTGTCGGTCTTGCCGGCGATCTCGTTGCCGAAGTCCAGCCACGAGTCGACGTTCAGCGCGCGCAGGCTGATGTTGAAGGCCATGCCGCTGTCGGGCTCGGGCGCCGGGGTGTTGACGCCGATGCCGCCGCGCACCAGCTTCCACGGCGCCTTGCCGACTTTCTGGCGCTGGTAGCGCGCGGCGATGTTGTTGCCCAGGCTGATACGCATGTCGTCGTGGATGGCGCCGGCGGCGTCCGGCGTGAGCGCGCTGGTCAGCACGAAGCGCACCGGCATCGCGTCCGGCGCGGCCTTCCTGACCGGGGCCGGCAGTTCGATGCCGAGGCCGCTCAGCGTGGAGTCGACCGCCACCACCACCTGGTGGTCGCGCGCCGTGACCGTGCCGCTGTAGCGCGTGGCGCCCGAGAAGTGGCCGGCCAGGCGCTGCATGGCCGGCATCGGATAGGTCTTGCGGAAGCCGTCGGCCGTCATCAGGCCGCCCAGCTTGACGACGATGGAGTTGTCCTTCTGGCTGCCGCCGGTGATGCTGACCGGCCCGCCCAGGAAGGCGCCCGACAACTGGTTCAGGTTGACGCCGTGCTCGTTGAACTCGATCTTGCCCTGCGACGCCTGCACCGGCGGCAGGTCGTTCATCAGCGTGATGTCGTTGTTCATCAGTTGCAGCGCGCCCTGCACCTTGGCGTCGATCAGGTGCGACAGCGGCAGGCGCAGGCTCAGCGCCAGCCTGGCGTTGCCGCTGGCCTGGGTCTCGTCGGTGAAGTGCGAGATCCACTCCAGCACCGGGCTGGTGGCCACGTACTTGAGGAATTCCTGCATCGGCCCGGCCGCGTTGCCGTCGATTTCCAGCATCGAATCGTGGATCGTCAGGTCGGGGATCACCGCCTTCACGCCCGACAACGCGACGCCGCCGGTGGTGGCGGTGTCGCCGCGGATCTCCATGCGGGCGCGGTCGAACGCGAAGCTCCCCTTGATGTGCTCGGCCTGCGGCCACAGCGGCAGCGGCTTGCCGTCCTTGCCCAGCTCCTTGCCGTCGTGCAGGAAGTGGCTAGGGGAGTAATTGAGTTTGCCCTCGGTCAGCTTGCCGGCCACGCGGAACTCGCCGCGCGCCTTGTCCGCCTCGCCGTGGAAGGGGAAGTGCGCCAGGTCGCCGCGCAGGCGCACCGTGACCTCGCTGGCCACGCCGCCCTCCAGCGCGCCGGTCAGCCAGGCGCGCAGGTCGTGCGGGGTCTGCATCGGCAGGTAGTTGTCGATGCGGTTGATCTGGAAGCCGTTCAAGGTGCCGGTGAGGTCGACGGTGCCGACGCCCTTGCCGGCCAGCGGCATGCGGTGCGAACCTTGCAGCGTGCCGCTCAGGCCCTGCTGCAGGAAGTCCATGCTGTCGATCTCGAACAGCAACTGGTTGTCCGGCTCGAACGACCAGCGCGCCTTCAGGTTCAGGTGGTCGAACGGCATCGACGGTTCGCTGAAGTAGTCCGGCATCTGCAGCACCAGCTGCTGCGAGGCCAGGCTGAAGCTGCCGCCCTTCTCGGTGGCGTCGATGGCGCCGGTCAGGTTGTCGAAGCCGGGGATGGCGGGCATGCCGGCGATGGCCGGCGTCTTGGCGGTCTTGGGCTGCGCCAGGCGCGGCGGCTGCGGCTTCAGGCCCAGGCCGACCAGGTCACCCTTCAGGCGGTAGGTCTGCAAGGCCGGGAACGTGCCCTGCCATTCGGCGTAAAAATTCTGCAGCAGGCCGCGCGGCGCCATGTCGGCCAGCAGCTTGCGCTGGTGCTCGGTCAGCGGCAGGCGCTCGGCCAGGCCGGCCATGGTTTGCAGGTCCAGCTGGCGGGCGCGGACTTCATAGCGCTCCGGCTTGCTCCCGGCGGCCGGCACGTAATGCTCGGACAGCGAGGTCGGCGCCATCACCAGGCCGTCGCTGGTGGTCAGCGTCAGGTTGCTCAGCTCGATGCTGTGGCCCAGCGCGCCGAAGCGCGGACGCTCGCCGCCCTTCCTGACCAGCGGCGCGGTGGCCGGGATGTCTTCGCGCGCGGCCAGGCGGCCGGTGAGCTGGCGCAGGTCCAGCAGCGGCAAGTCCTTGCCCAGCACGGCTGAGACGTCGCGCAGGCCGACGTCGGCGGTAAAGCTGGTCAGGCGCGATTGCTCGATGCCGATCCAGGCGCGCAGCGAACCGCCGCCGCTGTTGAGCTCGAACGGGAAGTCCAGCCACGGCTTCCAGGCCTGCAGGTCGGTGTCGCGCAGGTCGGTGTAGACCTCGCCCTTCCACATCGACACGTTGGACACGCGCGCGCCGAAGGCCGGATGGGTGAAGTCGGCGCGCAGGTCGAGCGGCGCGGCCAGCGCGGCCGGCGGCGTGGCCTTCAGCGCAAATTGGTGGTGCAGCCACTGGTTGCGCAGCGCGATGTTGACGCCCTCCAGCGCCAGCGGCGGCGCGCCGCGCTGCAGGTCGGTCCAGCGCAGGCGGCCTTCGCGGATGACGATCTCGCGCTGCGACAGCAGCCAATCGGCACCCTTGCCGTCGCTCGGCTTGTGCAGGTCGATGTACAGGCCGGCCACGTACAGGCGGCCGTCGGCCTCGCGCCGCACGTCGAGCTCGGGACGCACCAGCTCCAGCGATTCGAAGCGCACCGCGCCGGCCAGCACGCTCCACCACGAGATCGTGGCCGACACGCTCGGCAAGGCCAGCGCCTGGTTGCCCAGCTGGTCGTGCAGCACCACATCGCCCAGGAACAGGCTGGGGCGCAAGCCGCGCCACGAAGCGTAGATGCGGGAAATGGTGACCGGATTGCCCACCGCGTTGCTGGCGGCGCGCTCGATGTCGCCCTTGTAGTGGTCGATGTTCGGCAGCACCGCGTAGCGCAGCGTCAGGAACAGGATGGCGAAGGCGAAATACAGCAGCAGGAACAGCTTCAGCGTGAAGCCGAGCACATGATGGGTGGCCAGGTTGCAGAAACGATAGGCCGCACGCAGCCGGTGCCAGCGCGCAGCCAAAGGGCCCTCGCCTGTCACAGTCTCCTCTTCTGGTTTTTGCATCAATAAGCTAATAAATCAGGCCATGCGTCAAATAAATCGCTAAACTCGGTTTCAAGCTTTTATGCCTGCGCAGCAATTCTACCGTATCCCCCGTGCGAGACAGCGCCACTTAGGGCAGACCCGCGCCGGTTTTACATGCTTTACAGAGCGTTACTTTGCCGTTACCGATCAACTTTGCATCAGGAAACACGTTGCCAATGATTGCACCAACCGTCTCACGTTTTTACCAGCGCTGGCTGGCCGCCGCTCCCGACCGCGCCGCCAAGGCTGATGATTTAGCGCAATTATCGCTTGCCCAGATCAATCTTGCTGATTATTTAGCAAAAGAAGCCGCCGCCGTGCCCGAAGGCGCCCCGCCGCTGCCGCTGATGCGCGCCATGCGCCGGCTGCGCAACCTGCTGGTGTGCGTGCTGATCCGCCGCGACCTGGAAGGCAAGGCCAACCTGGCCGAGGTGGTGGAAACCATGACCCGCTTCGCCGATTTCGCCATCCAGCGGCACATGGAGGAGATTTACGCGGAGATGGTGGCCGCGCACGGCACGCCGGTCGGCCGCGATTCCGGCCAGCAGCAGGAACTGATCGTGCTGGGCATGGGCAAGCAAGGCGGCGGCGAGCTGAACGTGTCGTCCGATATCGACCTGATCTTCGTCTACCCGGAGGACGGCGACACCGTGGCCGGCCCGGGCCAGCGCAGCCTGTCCAACCACGAGTTCTTTGTGCGCCTGGGTAAGAAGCTGATCGCGGCCTTGTCGGAGATCACGGAAGATGGCTACACCTTCCGCGTCGATATGGCCTTGCGGCCGAACGGCGGCTCCGGCCCGCTGGCCGCCAGCCTGAACATGGTGGAGCAATACCTGATCGTCCAGGGCCGCGAATGGGAGCGCTATGCCTGGGTCAAGGCGCGCGCCGTCACCGGCCGCAGCGAGGACATCGCCGCGCTGGACGCCATCGTGCGGCCGTTCGTGTTCCGCCGCTACCTGGACTTCGGCGTGATCGACGCCATCCGCAACATGCACGCGCAGATCCGCGCCGAGGTGAACCGCCAGGAGCGACTGCATCCAGACCGCAGCAACAACGTCAAACTGGGGCGCGGCGGCATCCGCGAGATCGAGTTCCTGGCGCAGGTGTTCCAGCTGATACGCGGCGGGCGCGACGCCGCGCTGCGCGACCGCTCGACCCGCACCACGCTGCGCATCATCGCCGAGAAAGGCCTGCTAAGCCACGCCATCGTCTATCAACTGCTGGCTTCCTACACCTTCCTGCGCAATCTGGAGCACCGCCTGCAATACCTGGACGACGCCCAGACCCACACGCTGCCGGCCAACGACGCCGACCGCCTGCTGGTGGCGCAGATGATGGGCCTGCCCGACACCGCCACCCTGCTTACCCAGCTGGAAGCCCACCGCCAGTTCGTCGCCGGCCAGTTCGATGAGATGTTCTCGGACAAGACCAGCGGCAGCGACGGCGACATCAATCCGCAATCGAGCAACGAATGCGCCGATCCCGACAACCGCGAGGCGATGGTGGCGCGCTTTGCCGCGCTGGGCTTCGACGATCCCGAGGGCGCGGCCAAGCGCCTGATCTCGACCTGGCAAGCGCCACGGCTGCAATCGCTGCCGGAAGCGAGCCGCAACCGGCTGCTGGGCCTGGTCAATGCGGCGCTGCCGCTGATAGTCCAGTGCTCGCGCGAGTCGAGCGGCGGCAGCCAGCAGGCCACGCTGGGCCGGCTGCTCGATTTCCTGGAGGCGATCGCGCGCCGTTCGGCCTACCTGTCGCTGCTGACCGAGTATCCGCACACGCTGGCGCGGGTGATCCGCATGGTGCACGCCAGCGGCTGGGCCGCGCAGTTCCTCAGCCAGCACCCCATCCTGCTGGACGAGCTGCTGGACGACCGGGTGCGCAACGCCGTGTTCGACCCGGTGGCGCTGGCGGCCGACCTCGAAACCCAACTGGCCTCGGCGCCGGGCGACACCGAGCGGCTGATGGACATCCTGCGGGAAATCCACCATGCCCAGCTGTTCCACCTGCTGGCGCAGGACCTGGCCGGCGACCTGACGGTGGAAAAGCTGGCCGACCACCTGTCGGCGCTGGCCGACACCATCGTGGCCGCCGCCATCAAGGCGATCTGGCAGACGGTGGCCACGCGCCACCGCGAGGTGCCGCAGTTCGCGGTGATCGCCTACGGCAAGCTGGGCGGCAAGGAGCTGGGCTACGTGTCCGACCTGGACGTGATCTTCCTGTACGACGACAGCGACCAGGAGGCGCCGGCCCAGTACGCCAAGCTGGCGCAGCGCTTTATTACCTGGATGACATCACACACCTCGGCCGGCATCCTGTTCGACATCGACACCGCGCTGCGCCCGGACGGCGCCAGCGGCATGCTGGTGTCGAGCGTGTCGGCGTTTGAAAAATACCAGAGCAATTCGGCCTGGGTGTGGGAGCACCAGGCGCTGACCCGCGCCCGCTTCTGCGCCGGCGACGCGGCGATCGGCGCGCGCTTCGAGCAGATCCGCGAGGCGGTGCTGCGTAAGGAACGCCCGGCCGACGGCCCGCTGAAGCAGGAAGTCATTGCAATGCGGAAACGCATGGTCGACGCCAAGCCGAACCACAGCGAGCTGTTCGACCTGAAACAGGATCCGGGCGGCATGATCGACATCGAGTTCATCGTCCAGTTCCTGGTGCTGCAGCACGCCGCCGCCTACCCGCAGCTGACCGCCAATTTCGGCAACATTGCACTTTTGAAAATGTGCGGCGAACTGGGATTGATCGACGCGGGGCTGGCGGCGCGGGTGGCCGACGCCTATCGACAGTTGCGCAAGTTACAACACCAGCTGAGGCTGCAAGGCCAGGACCTGGCCCGCGTCGATCCGCAATTGGTGGCCGCGCAGGCCGCCGATGTGAGGGCCTTGTGGCACGCCATCTTCGGTGACAACGTTGCCACATAACAACGATATCTTTGTTACATTGCTTGTGAAGCCATTTAAATTCATTAACTGCAGTAATATTGAAATTCACAAACATCAGAGCGCCCAGCGCCGTCGCAGTTTTACTCAAAGGAGAAGTGATATGAAAGCTTTATTCGGTGCCGCAGCACTTAGCTTGAGCTTGTTTGCAATGTCATCGACCGCTCTGGCCGCCGACAAGGGTACGCCCGACGAAGCCGTCGCCATGGTTAAAAAGGCGGTTGCCCTGATTAAGTCCGATGGCAAGGAAAAAGCCTTCACCGCTATTTCCGATCCGGCCAACACGACTTTCCACGACCGCGATCTGTATATCTATGTTTATGATTTGAATGGCGTTGCATTAGCCCACGGTAATAATCCTAAAATGGTCGGAAAACCGTTGATAGGCCTCAAGGATAATGAAGGCAAACCAATGATCAAGGAAATGGTCGACCTCGCCAAATCCAAAGGCAAAGGCTGGGTGGATTTCAAATGGCCGAATCCGGTCACCAAGGCGGTGGAAGCCAAATCCGGCTACATTGAAAAAGTCGACGATATGCTGGTCGGCTCCGGCATCTACAAATAACAAAACAGCCGCGCGAGCGAACGGCCGGGACGATGTCCCGGTTTTTTTTCGCCTTCACTCTGGAAACAAGCTAAAAATTGGCATGTAAATGCCAGAATCGAGCTTACGATCGTCGGGAACTCTTCGGCAGCCTAGTCAGTCTATACGCGGTGGCATTCAAAAATAACCGCGACACACCCTAGGAGTCGGATAATGAATAATGAAACTTCGATCGCCCGCGCGATACGCCTGCTCTGTCTTGGCGGCCTGGCTTTGGGCACGCAAGCCGCCTTCGGCCAGCAAACCGCCGAACCCATGCAGAAGGTGCTGATAACCGGCTCCCGCATCGCCTCGGCGGCGGCGGAATCGCCTTCTCCATTGCAGGTATTAAACTCGGCGGACATTGCCGCGTCCGGCGCGACTAATCTGCAAGATTTACTGCAGAAAAACCCCACCATGGGCACGCCGACCATCAGCCGCGCCAATTCCAATTTCCAGACATCGAGCGCCGGCGTATCGACGGTTAATTTAAGAAACCTCGGCGATTCACGCACCCTGGTATTAATTAATGGCCGGCGATTTGTTTCCGGCGTACCCGGAGATACTGCCGTCGATCTCAACACTATTCCAACGGATTTTATTGAGCGAGTGGAATTATTAACCGGCGGCGCATCCGCCACTTATGGATCGGACGCCGTGGCCGGCGTGGTCAATATTATTCTGAAGAAAAACTTCAACGGCCTGTTATTCGACGCGCAGACCGGCCGCAGCAATGAAGGCGACGACTACAAAAAGAAACTGGCGCTCACGTTCGGCACCACCACCGCCGACGGCGCCAGCAACGTCATGGGCCATTTCGGCTACTCGAAACAGGGCGCGGTGTACTCGCGCGACCGCCCCGCCTCGGCCATCGACCAGACTTCGGCCATCACCCAGAAGCATCCGGAACTGGCCTTCGTGGCCAAGCGGCCCAACTTTTCCGGCTACGCTCCGCAGGGACATTTCTTCGGCGACACCGAGGATTTTACCTATGATGCGAATAACAACATTATCCCCTGGAAGCAAAATGGCGCGCCCGGCACCGGCGCCGGCGCCACCGGTTTCAACCGCTCGGCCTACCGCCTGATCGCCGTGCCGACCGAACGCTACCTGTTCGCCACCAACGGCAACTGGGCCTTCAACGAGAACCACAGCGCGTTTTTCGAAGGCACGTACGCCTCGTCCAAGGTCGATACCAATATCGAACCCTTTCCCCTCGGCTCCGACCAGGTGTACAAGCCCAGCGGCCAGGTGCCGGCCGCCTCGCTCGTCAACGGCGTGCTGGTCAAGAATCCGCTGGTGCCGCAGTATTTGTACGACCGCATCAGCGACACCGACGGCGACGGCCTGCCCGACTACTTCTTCACCCGCCGCCTGTCCGAGTTCGGGCCGCGCCACTCCACCGTGGACCGCGACACCTTCCGCCTGGCGACCGGGTTGAAAGGCACGGTGCGCGACTGGAGTTACGAAACCTATCTCTCCTACGGCAAGACCAAGGAGGCGCAGAACTCCACCGGCCAGGTCAATGTCATGAGCTTGCGCAACGCGCTGGAGGCGATTCCCGGCCCCGACGGCACGCCGGTGTGCCGCGATCCGCATGCGGTGGCCGAGGGTTGCGTGCCGATCAATATTTTCGGATACAACAGCATCACGCCGGCAGCGCTCAAATATGTGACCGCGCCCGGCTCGCTGGAGACGGCGATCACCCAGAAACTGGTGGGCGGCTCGGTCACCGGCGAAGTGCCCGGCCTGCCTGCCGGCCGCATCGGCATCGCCGCCGGTTTCGAATGGCGCAGCGAGGATTCCAGCGCGATTCCCGACCCGCTGACCCAATCCGGCCTGAACGCCGGCAATGCCCTGCCGCCCACGTTCGGCAATTTCCTGGTGCGCGAGGTGTTTGTCGAAGCCAGGGTGCCGCTGTTGAAAGACCGGCCGTTCGCCCGCGACCTGAGCTTCCTCGGCACGGTGCGCCACGGCGACTATTCCACCGTCGGCAGCACCAACAGCTGGAACGCCGGCCTGGAATGGGGCGTCACCCCGGACGTCAAGCTGCGCGGCACGCGCGCGCAATCGACGCGGGCGCCCAATATCAACGAGCTGTTCCAGGCGCCCACCCAGGACTTCCCCGCCGGACTGGTTGACCCCTGCGAAGGCGTATCGTCGTCCGGGACCAGCGCGCTGGCCGTCAATTGCCGCAACGCGCCGGGCGTTGCCGCCAACATGGCGGCACATGGCGGCGTTTTCACGCTGAATCAGGCCGACCAGCAGGGCATCAGCGGCTACGACACCGGCAATCCCAATCTCAAGGCGGAAAAGGGCCGCTCCACCACCATCGGCCTGGTAGTGACGCCGCGTTCGGTGCCGATGCTGCGCCGCCTCACCTTCACGGTCGACTATTTCACCATCAAGATCGCCGATGCCATCGTCAACACCGACCGTCAATATGCGCTGGATCAATGTTACAACCAGAACAACCAGATCTTCTGCAGCTTCATCACGCGCCGCCCTGCGCCGGTGGGCAACCTGAGTTCCGGTTCCATCCACTACAGCAATGTCGCCGCCACCAACAGCGGCGGTTTCGGCACCGAGGGCGTCGACATCACGGCCTCCTGGGCGGACAAGGTCGGCCCGGGCAACCTGAGCGCCCGCCTGGCCTGGACCTGGCTGCGCCAGCTGTGGCAAAAGGCCACGCCGGAGGCGGAGAAGAACAGCGACATCGGCGAAGTCACGGCCGCCAACACCAACGCGCCGCGCAACCGCGCCGGCCTCAACTTGGCATACAAATGGGGAGCGTACGGCCTCAACTGGACCGCCACCTACACCGGGCCGGTCTCGCTGGACGACCAGTTCCTGAAAAGCCTGAGCATCGCGCCGGGCACGGTGGGCGTGGGCTCGCGCACCTACAACGATTTCCAGTTCACCTACGACGTGAAGAAATCCGTGCAACTGTACCTGGGCATGGACAACGCCTTCAACGCCAAGGCGCCGCCCATCATCACCGGCCTGCCCGGCAGCGTCACCGGCACCGAGACCGACACCTCGACCTACGATGCGATCGGCCGCCGATATTACCTGGGCTTGCGCGTGTCGCTGTAACGGAGGCGTAAAAAAACCCCACCGGCCGGAACGCGCTCGTTCCATGCCGATGGGGTTTTCTTGATGTAGGCCGGATTACTTGGCGGTCATCAGTGCAACGGTGGTGTCCAGCATGCGGTTCGAGAAGCCCCACTCATTGTCGTACCACGACGAGACCTTGACCAGGCGGCCCGACACTTTGGTCAGGGTCGAGTCGAAGTTCGACGAGGCCGGGTTGTGGTTGAAGTCGATCGATACCAGCGGTTCGGTCTGGTAGGTCAGCACTTCCTTCAGCGCGCCTTCGGCGGCGGCCTTCATCAGCGCGTTCACTTCGTCCACCGTCGTGTCGCGCTTGGCGATGAACGACAGGTCGACCAGCGACACGTTGATGGTCGGCACGCGGATCGCGAAACCGTCCAGCTTGCCGTTCAGCTCAGGCAGCACCAGGCCGACCGCGGCGGCGGCGCCGGTCTTGGTCGGGATCATGCTCATGGTGGCCGAACGGGCGCGGCGCAGGTCTTCGTGCATCACGTCGCTCAGCACCTGGTCGTTGGTGTAGGCGTGCACGGTGGTCATCAGGCCGGTTTCCACGCCGATGGCGTCGTTGAGCGGCTTGACCAGCGGGGCCAGGCAGTTGGTGGTGCACGACGCGTTCGAGATCACGGTGTCGGTGGCCTTCAGCACGTGCTGGTTGACGCCGTACACGATGGTGGCGTCGACGTCCTTGCCGCCCGGTGCCGAGATGATGACTTTCTTGGCGCCGCCCTTCAGGTGGGCCGAAGCCTTCTCTTTGGTGGTGAAGAAGCCGGTGCACTCGAGCACCACGTCCACGCCCAGCTCGCCCCATGGGATTTCCGCAGGGTTGCGCTGCGCGAACACGCGGATCACGTCGCCGTTCACGATCATGTTGTCGCCGTCCACCGTCACGGTGCCGGGGAACTTGCCGTGGGCGGTGTCGTAGCGGGTCAGGTGGGCGTTCGACTTGGCATCGCCCAGGTCGTTGATGGCAACGATCTGGATGTCTTGCTTCTTGCCGCCTTCGTAGAAGGCACGCAGCACATTGCGGCCGATGCGGCCGTAGCCGTTGATTGCAACTTTGATCGTCATACTATGCTCCTGATTAGAAAAATAGGTAATGCAACAAGCAATTATAGATTATGCAATGACAGATTTGACTTTCGCCACGACGTTTTCCACCGTGAAGCCGAAGTGCTTGAACAGCACGCCTGCCGGGGCCGATTCACCGAAGGTATCGATGCCGACCACCGCGCCTTCCAGACCGACGTATTTGTACCAGAAATCGGTCACGCCGGCTTCGATTGCCACGCGTGGCAAGCCTTTGGTCAACACGCTGGCCTTGTAGGCGGCGTCCTGACGGTCAAACACATCGGTCGACGGCATCGACACCACGCGCGCGGCGATGCCTTCCGCGGCCAGCGCGGAAGCGGCCGCCACGGCCAGCTCGACCTCGGAACCGGTGGCGATCAGCGTGACCTTGGCGTCGGCCACCTCGCTCAGCACGTAGCCGCCGCGGGCGACGTCGGCGATCTGCTGGGCCGAACGCTCCTGGTACGGCAGGTTCTGGCGCGAGAAGATCAGCGTCGACGGACCGGCCTTGCGCTTGACCGCCTCGCCCCACGCCACCATCGATTCGACGGTGTCGCACGGACGCCAGTTGTCCAGGTTGGGGATCAGGCGCATCGACGAGATGTGCTCGACCGACTGGTGGGTCGGGCCGTCTTCGCCCAGGCCGATCGAATCGTGGGTGAACACGAAGATCGAACGCAGCTTCATCAGCGCGGCCATGCGCAGCGCGTTGCGGCTGTAGTCCGAGAAGGTCAGGAAGGTGGCGCCGAACGGGATGTAGCCGCCATGCAACGTGATGCCGTTCATGATGGCCGACATGCCGAACTCGCGCACGCCATAATTGATGTGGTTGCCTGGTTTGCCGGAACGCAGCGCCACGCACTCTTTCCAGTTGGTCAGGTTGGAGCCGGTCAGGTCGGCCGAGCCGCCCAGGAATTCCGGCAGCACCGGCGCCAGCGCCTGGATGGCGTTCTGGCTGGCCTTGCGGGTGGCGATGTTTTCCTTCTTCTCGACGCAGGCGGCGATGCCGGCGGCCAGCGTGGCGTCGAAGGCGGCGGGCAGCTCGCCGGCCATGCGGCGGCTCAGTTCGGCGGCCTGGGCCGGGAACTGGGCGCTGTATTGCGCGAACTTGGCGCTCCAGGCGGCTTCGCGCTCGGCGCCGGCGGCCTTGGCGTCCCAGGCGGCGTAGATGTCGGCCGGGATCTCGAACGGCGCGGCGCTCCAGCCGATGTATTCGCGGACGGCGGCCACTTCCTTGTCGCCCAGCGCGGCGCCGTGCACCTTGTCGCCACCCTGCAGGTTGGGCGAACCCTTGCCGATGATGGTCTTACAGCAGATCAGGGTCGGCTTGCTCGAGGTCTTGGCGGCGGCGATGGCGGCCGAGACGGCGGCCCCCGCGGGGGCGGCCCCCC